>DASRSG010000148.1:0-44695 GCA_035656595.1 Jatrophihabitantaceae bacterium
GCGATCAACACCCTCGAGCGCTACAAGTCCCGGCTCGACGAGGTCTCCAACGCGCTGTCCGCCCTCGAGATCGAGGATCTGGTCACCGTGCGCGATGTCGCCGTGGTCGCGCAGCGGCTCGAAATGGTGCGCCGGATCGCCGACGAGGTGATCGGCCAAGTGGTCGAGCTGGGCACCGACGGCCGGCTGCTCGCCCTGCAGCTCGAGGAGCTGATGGCCGGCGTCGACCAGGACCGGGACCTCATCGCACGTGACTACGCCCCGACCGGCCGGCGCGGGCGCACCGCGGCACAGGTCAACAGCGAGCTGGCCGAGCTGTCCGCGACCGACCTGCTCGACCTGAGCCTGGTGGCCCGGTCGATGGGACTGTCCGGCACTCCCGAAGGCCTCGATTCGGCGGCCAGCCCGCGTGGGCACCGGCTGCTCGCCCGTGTGCCGCGGCTGCCGGGCGCGATCCTCGACCGCGTCGTCGAGCACTTCGGCGGGCTGCAGAAGCTGCTCGCCGCCTCCGCCGAGGACCTCCTCGTCGTCGACGGCATAGGCGAGACCCGCGCCAGAGCAGTACGCGAAGCAATCTCGCGCCTGGCCGAAGTATCAATCATCGACCGCTATTCGTAGATCCGCTCGTCCTTCTTCGACTCAACTTATTTCAAGATGAATTGCGCGGCGGTGCCTTCGTGGCCGGCCAAGCTCGCGTAGAGCGTGTAGGTGCCGGCGCCGACCCGCTCGCGGGTCCCGGCACACTTCGGCTGCGACGACAGCCCCGACCAGATGATGCTGACCTTGACCGTGGTGCCGGCCATCAGCGTCCGATCCTTGGTGCCCGGCTGGATCTCGCAGTCGTGGCTGCCCCACACCCGGGATTCGCCGTTGTAGACCCGCAGCACGATCTGCGGATCGGCCAGGTCGACCACGCAGGCCAGCGAACCCTTGTTGGTCACCTGGATCGACAGCACCGGCTGATCGCCCACGGTGTACGTGGGGTGGTTGGTGACCGCGGCCAGGTCGAGCGCGGATTGGGCACATGGCTTGGGCGACGTGCTGTTCACCGGCGTGGTGCTCGGCGACGTGGCTGGGCTGGTCGTCGGCGTGGTCGAGCTGTGCGGTTTGGGCTTCGGTTCGGTCTTCGTGTGGGACGGATGGGCCGGCGCGCTGGAGGACAGCGTGTTCGCGGCGCCGTTCGCACCCGACTTGCCGGACCCGTCCGAAAACGCCACCCGGACGGTCAGCAGGATGAGCACGAGCAGCACGATCAGCGACGCGAGCAGCGCGAACCGGCGTCGCCAATACACCGACGGTGGCTGAGATCCCACGGGATGAAACATGTCAGGATCACGTTATCTGCTGGCTCCGCACGGCCGGTTTACGACGCGCAGGCAACTGCGTGCGACGATGCCGGGACGATGACTGCCACCGTTTCCGACCGCGTCGCCGCCTGGTACGGCAGTGCGGCGCGCGACCTGCCGTGGCGCGCTCCGGGGATCGGCGCCTGGCCGGTGCTGGTCAGCGAGGTGATGCTGCAGCAGACGCCGGTCGCGCGCGTGCTGCCGGCCTGGACCGCCTGGCTCGAGCGCTGGCCGGCGCCGGCCGACCTGGCTGCCGCGACGTCCGGCGACGCGGTGCGGATGTGGGGCAAGCTCGGCTATCCCCGCCGGGCGCTTCGGCTGCACGAGTGCGCATGCGCGATCGTGTCCAGGTTCGGTGCCAGCGTGCCGTCCGCGGTCGGCGAGCTGGAATCGCTGCCCGGCATCGGCAGCTACACCGCTCGCGCAGTGGCCGTGTTCGCCTACGGCCAGCGGCAGGCGGTGGTCGACACCAACGTGCGCCGGGTCGTCGCGCGCGCCGTGGCCGGTCAGGGCGCCGCCGGACCGCCGTCGACCGGCCGCGACCTCGCCGCCGTCGAGGCGTTGCTGCCCGCCGGCGCGAAGAGCGCGGCGCGCGTCAGCATCGCGTTGATGGAACTCGGCGCGCTGGTGTGCACGGCCCGCACACCACGCTGCGCCCGCTGCCCGCTCGCGGACTGTTGCGCGTGGCGGCTGGCCGGCTCGCCCGAGTACGACGGCCCGCGCGTGCGCCCGCAGCGCTTCGCCGGCACCGACCGGCAGGTGCGCGGGCTGCTGCTGGACGTGCTGCGCGCTGCCGACGGGCCCGTACCGCGCCCGGCGCTCGACGTCGTCTGGCGCGATGAACCGCAGCGCGAGCGCGCGCTGGACGGCCTGGTCGCCGACGGCTTGCTCGATCCGCTGCCCGATGGCCGGTTCGCGTTGCCGGGCTAGCCCGCGGCACCGGCCAACGCGAGCCCTTGCACGCACCACCGCCCGCTCAGGCGTCGTAACGCGACCGTCCCTACCTGCTCCTTGCCCTGCGCGGTCAGCGCCAGCCGTTCGACGGCGATGCTGCCCTGGACGGCGGCCGACCCCTGCCGGCTGGCCGAGGTCGTCGCGCCGAGCAGGGCCTGGCTGGACGCCAGCACCACCCTTGCCGGAGCGCAGGCGACCGCGCGCACCTGGTGCACCGAGCCGGCCCGCAGCGCGGCGGCGAAGCTGTCGGTGACAGCGTCCGGTGATCCCGTCGCCGGGCCGGTGGACCCGTCACGAAGCAGCAGGACGAGCACGAGCACGGCGATTGACGCGACCAGCAGCCCGGACAGCACGAGCAGCTGCAACTGCCGCCGCCCGGCCGGCTGCGGCTCGGCTCGCAGCGGTACCGACGGCTCCGGCTGCGAGCCCGGCGCACGCCACTCCGTCATGCCGATCAGCCTGGCACACGCCGCAGGCCCCGGACCGTAACGGTCCGAGGCATGCGCACGTTCGCCGGCAGCGACTACTCGGCAGTGATGCCGGTGGCCGCCTCGTCCACGTCGATGGCCAGTGCCGAGGGCTTGGCCTCGCCGCGGAAGGAGAACTTCTTGGGCCCGTCCTTCACCATCGGGTCCTCGGCAACCGCGTCGACCACCACGATCTGGCCGGGGCTGAGCTCGCCGAAGAGGATCTTCTCCGAGAGCGCGTCCTCGATCTCGCGCTGGATAGTGCGCCGCAACGGACGAGCACCGAGCACCGGGTCGTAACCCTTCTTGGCCAGCAGGGCCTTCGCCTCGCTGGTCATCTCGATGCCCATGTCCTTGTTACGCAGCTGCACGTCGAGGCGGGCGAGCATCAGGTCGACGATCTCGACGATCTCTTCCGGCGTGAGCTGGTGGAAGACGATGATGTCGTCGATGCGGTTGAGGAATTCGGGACGGAAGTGCTGCTTGAGGTCCTCGTTGACCTTGTTCTTCATTCGCTCATAGTTGGACGTCTCGTCGTTGGCCGCCTGCAAACCGAAGCTGACCGACTTGGACACCTCGCGGGTACCGAGGTTCGTCGTCAGGATCAGCACCGTGTTCTTGAAGTCCACGACGCGGCCCTGGCCGTCAGTCAACCGACCGTCCTCGAGCACCTGCAACAACGTGTTGAACACGTCCGGGTGTGCCTTCTCGATCTCGTCGAACAGCACGACGCTGAACGGCTTGCGGCGCACCTTCTCGGTCAGCTGACCACCCTCGTCGTAGCCGACGTAGCCGGGAGGCGCGCCCACGAGCCGCGACACGGTGTACCGGTCGTGGAACTCGGACATGTCCAGCTGGATCAACGCATCGGCATCACCGAACAGGAACTCGGCCAGCGTCTTGGACAGCTCGGTCTTACCGACACCGGACGGGCCGGCGAAGATGAACGAGCCACCCGGACGCTTCGGGTCCTTCAGGCCGGCGCGCGTGCGCCGGATGGCCTGCGAGACGGCCTTGATCGCCTGCTGCTGGCCGACGACGCGCCTGTGCAGCTCGTCCTCCATACGCAGCAGTCGCGCGGTCTCCTCCTCGGTCAGCTTGAAGACCGGGATGCCCGTCCAGGTGGCCAGGACCTCGGCGATCTGCTCGTCGTCAACCTCGGCCACGACGTCGAGATCGCCAGCGCGCCACTCCTGCTCGCGCTTGGCCTTGTCACCCTGGAGCGTCTTCTCCTTGTCCCGCAACGACGCGGCCTTCTCGAAGTCCTGCGCGTCGATCGCGGATTCCTTCTCGCGACGCACGTCGGCGATCTTGTCGTCGAAGTCGCGCAGATCCGGCGGCGCGGTCATCCGGCGGATGCGCATGCGCGCGCCCGCCTCGTCGATGAGGTCGATCGCCTTGTCCGGCAGGAACCGGTCGCTGATGTAGCGATCGGCCAGCCCGGCCGCGGCGACCAGCGCGGCGTCGGTGATCGACACCCGGTGGTGCGCCTCGTAGCGGTCGCGCAGGCCCTTCAGGATCTCGATCGTGTGCGCCACGGTCGGCTCGCCGACCTGTACCGGCTGGAACCGGCGCTCGAGCGCAGCGTCCTTCTCGACGTACTTGCGGTACTCGTCGAGCGTCGTGGCGCCGATCGTCTGCAGCTCGCCGCGGGCCAGCATCGGCTTGAGGATGCTCGCCGCGTCGATCGCGCCCTCGGCGGCGCCCGCACCGACGAGGGTGTGGATCTCGTCGATGAACAGGATGATGTCGCCGCGGGTGCGGATCTCTTTGAGCACCTTCTTCAGGCGCTCTTCGAAGTCACCGCGGTAGCGGCTGCCGGCCACCAGCGATCCCAGGTCGAGGGTGTAGAGCTGCTTGTCCTTGAGCGTCTCGGGTACCTCGCCCTTGACGATCGCCTGGGCCAGACCCTCAACGACCGCGGTCTTGCCGACGCCCGGCTCGCCGATCAGCACCGGGTTGTTCTTGGTGCGGCGGCTAAGCACCTGCATCAGCCGCTCGATGACGGTCTCGCGGCCGATAACCGGGTCGAGCTTGCCCTCGCGGGCCGATTGGGTCAGGTTGCGACCGAACTGGTCGAGCACGAGCGAGGTCGACGGGGCCGACTCGGCGGCCGCGCCGGTCGGCTCCTTGCTCTGGTAGCCGTTGAGCAGCTGGATGACCTGCTGGCGAACCTTGTTCAGGTCAGCGCCGAGCTTGACGAGCACCTGGGCGGCGACACCCTCGCCCTCGCGGATGAGGCCGAGCAGGATGTGCTCGGTGCCGATGTAGTTGTGGCCGAGCTGCAGCGCCTCGCGAAGCGACAGCTCGAGAACCTTCTTGGCCCGCGGCGTGAACGGGATGTGCCCGCTCGGGGCCTGCTGGCCCTGCCCGATGATCTCTTCGACCTGCTGGCGCACGGCGTCCAGGGAAATCCCGAGCGACTCGAGCGCCTTGGCGGCAACGCCCTCGCCCTCGTGGATCAGCCCGAGCAGGATGTGCTCGGTGCCGATGTAGTTGTGGTTCAGCATCCTGGCCTCTTCTTGTGCCAGGACGACAACGCGACGTGCGCGGTCGGTGAATCTTTCAAACATTGCGGCAACTCCTTCCGCGCTGGTGCAAAAACGTGCTCTCCACAGGAACGACTGTAGTCCGCGGTGGTGGTCGGACGACCGATCGATGGCACTTCGTTGTACCCAACGGGCACCGGCCCGTTTGCATGCCCGGATGGGCCGCGCGCGCCGTCCGCTCTGAGCGAACGCGCTCGTTTGGGTAGGTTGCCGGGCATGCCAGACATCTCGCTCGGCCGGGTAACGCGCGGATCGGCCGAACTGCGCGCTCACCTTGCCCGCCCGGGCGGGGACGGCCCGTGGCCCGGGGTGGTGGCGATACACGAGGCCTGGGGGCTCGACGACGTGCTGCGCCGGCAGTGCGACCGGCTCGCCGCAGCCGGCTACCTGACGGTCGGCCCGGACCTGTTCAGCGACGGCGGCGCTCGACGCTGCGTGGTGGGGACGATCCGCGCGATGATCCGCGCGACGGGCAAGCCGTTCGCCGACATCGAGGCCACCCGCCGGTACCTGCTCGAGTCGGCCGACTGCACCGGCAAGGTCGGCGTGATCGGGTTTTGCATGGGTGGCGGGTTCGCGCTGGTCGTCGCGGCCCGCGGGTTCGACGTGGCTGCCGACAACTACGGGGTGGCACCGCGAAAGCCGGAGCAAGCCCTGGCCGGCGCGTGCCCGATCGTGGCCAGCTATCCCAAGCGCGACCTCGGCACGATGGGACAGGCCAAGAAGCTCGAGCGGGCGCTGGACAAGATCGGCATCGAGCACGACGTGAAGGTGTATCCAGGCGCGGGCCACTCGTTCCTCAACGACGCCCCGAACGGTCCGGCGCTGCTACAGCCGCTGCTGCGGGTCGCCGGGATGGGCCCGGAACCCAAGGCCGCAGCCGACGCGTGGTCGCGGATCGAGACGTTCTTCGCCCGCCACCTCACCGGCTAGGTCGTGGCGTGATAGGCCTCGACGATATGGGTCGGAATGCGGCCCTTGTCACCGATCGGGTGACCGCTGTTGCGGGCCCACTGCCGGATCGCGGCGGTCTGCTCGCGGTCGGCGCGGGTACCCCGCCGGGGCGCACCGTCTACCCGGGCGGCCGCCCGGGCCGCGCGGCGGGCGCTGGCGATGTAGACCGCAAGCGTGTCTCGCAACCTGGCGGCATTGTCCTCGGATAGATCAATTTCGTACCGTGCGCCGTCCAAAGCGAAGGTGACCGTTTCGCTCGCGTCGTCACCGGTGAGGTCGTCAATGAGCCGGACGATATGTTTCTGCGCCATCGATCGCCCCTTTCTGCGGCTGTCAGTCCCAACCAACTCGCCGCCCACCTTATCGCACCGGCCCCGACAAATCTTTCAAAGTGGGGCTTTTTACTGAAGTGGTTTGACGACCGGGAACAGAATGGTCTCCCGAATGCCCTTCCCGGTCAGCAACATGACCAGCCGGTCGATGCCCATGCCCAGCCCTCCGGTCGGCGGCATGCCATATTCCAGGGCGGCCAGGAAGTCCTCGTCGAGCTCCATCGCCTCCGGATCGCCCTGCGCGGCGGCGATCGATTGCTCGACAAGGCGGCGCCGTTGCTCGACCGGATCGACGAGCTCGGAGTAGGCCGGCGCGATCTCGACGCCGCCGATGACGAGGTCCCACGCCTCGGCCAGCCGCGGGTCGGTGCGGTGCGGCCGGGCCAATGGCCGGACCGCGACCGGATAGTCGCGCACGAATGTCGGTTGGATCAGTGTGTGCTCGACAAGCTTTTCGTACAGTTCCAGAACAATCTCTCCGGCGACAAGATCGTCATGCAGGGCGACACCGAGTCGGTGCGCATGCCGTCGCAATTCGGCGGCTTCGGTGTCCGGGGTTATTTCCGCACCGACCGCGTCAGAAACGAGGTCGTGAATTGCCGCATTCCGCCATTCCCCGGTGAGGTCGATTTCCACCCCGTCCGGCGTTAGCGGAGCGTTAACCTCCACTGTTGCGGCAGCGTCGAGGACGATCCCTCGGGTCAGCTCGGCCATGGTGTCGTAGTCGCCGTACGCCTCGTAGGCCTCGAGTTCCATGAACTCCGGCGAGTGGGTCGAGTCGACGCCCTCGTTGCGGAACACCCGGCCCATCTCGTAGACCTTGTCGATCCCGCCGACGATGCACCGCTTCAGGAAGAGCTCGGTCGCGATACGCAAGGACATGTCGAGATCGAAGGCGTTGAGATGGGTCTGGAAGGGACGGGCGGCAGCCCCACCGTGGACCACCTGAAGGACCGGCGTCTCGACTTCCACGAAGCCGCGGCGGTGCATCGTCTCGCGCACCGACCGAGTCACCGCTGCGCGGGTGAAGACCATCTCGCGCGCCTCCGGGCGCACGATCAGGTCGACGTAGCGCTGCCGCACGCGCATCTCTTCGGACAACGGCTTGTGCGCCACCGGCAGCGGCCGAAGCGCTTTTGCCGTCAGCCGCCACGAGTCGGCGAGCACCGAGAGCTCGCCGCGTTGCGAGGAGATGACCTCGCCTTGGGCGAAGACGAGATCGCCCAGGTCGACGTCGGCCTTCCAGGCCGCGAGCTCACCGGCGCCGACCCGACTCTGGGACAGCATGAGCTGCAGCTCGACGCCGTCCTCTCGTAGCGTCGCGAAGCACAGCTTGCCGGTGTTGCGCATGAAGATGATGCGCCCGGTGATGGCGACCATGTCGCCGGTCTCGGTGCCGGCGGCCAGATCGGGATAGGCCGCGCGGATCTGGGCGAGGGAGTGCGTACGTGGCACGTTGACCGGAAACGGTGCGCGCTCGGGGTCGGCCATGAGCCGGTCGTACTTGCCACGCCGGACCCGCAACTGCTCGGGCTGTTCGTCCTCGCGTGCATCCGAATCCACGCCAGCAACCCTAGCTGCGCGCCGTCGACCGGCCCGCCACCGGCAGCACGGCCCACCGGGCTCCGGTTTTCCCCGCTGGTACCCGGTTTCGGGGCGGCCAACCGGATCCGGGCGGGGAAAAGCTGAACCGGCAACCCCTATTGACGAATGTCATCGGCGAATGCTTGCGCCCGGCCCTGCCCACCAAGATCGCAATACGGCACAGTCTGCAGCCATGACCACCCAGCTCGCGGAAACCGCGATCACGCCCAAAGCGGGCATAATCCTCACCGGCCTGAACAAGACGTTCAAAGCGGCCGGCGCGCGCGTCCAGGCTGTGCGCGACGTCAGCATCACGATCACCCCGGGCGAGACCGTGGCCCTGCTCGGCCCGAACGGAGCCGGCAAATCCACCACGATCGACATGATGCTCGGCCTGCTCCCGGCAGATTCGGGCACGGTGAGCCTGTTCGGCCGCACGCCTGAGCGCGCTATCGCAGCCGGTGCGGTCGGCGCCATGCTGCAGGTCGGCGGGGTGGCGCAGTACCTGACCGTGCGCGAATTGCTCCAAATGATCGCGAGCCTGTACCCGCAGCCCATGGCGGTCGACGAGGTCATCGAACTGACCAAGATCGGCGATCTGGCCGACCGGCGCACCAACAAGCTTTCCGGCGGCCAGACCCAGCGGCTGCGCTTCGCCATCTGCATCGTCAGCAATCCCGAGCTGCTCGTGCTCGACGAGCCCACCGTGGCGATGGACGTCGAGGCGCGGCGCGACTTCTGGGCCACGATGCGCCACTTCGCGGCGGGCGGCAAGACCGTCCTGTTCGCCACGCACTACCTCGAAGAGGCAGACGCCTACGCCGACCGGATCATCCTCATGGCCCACGGCCGGGTGGTCGCCGACGGGCCGGCCACCGAGATCAAGGCGACCGTCGGCCTGCGCACCATCCGCGCGACCCTGCCTGACGCCGACCTTGCGCGGATCGGCGCGCTGCCCGGCGTGACCACCGTCGACACGCGTGGCGAGAGCGTCCTGATCACCTGCGCGAACTCCGACTCGGCCCTACGCGCATTCCTGCCCGCGTTCCCCGAAGCGCACGACATCGAAGTGACCGGCGCGGGCCTGGAAGAGGCCTTCCTGCAACTGACAACCGACAAGGAATCCGAGTAATGAGCGCCACCTACGCGACCTACACACGGTTCGAGATGCTGCGGCTGCTCCGCAACCGGCAGAACCTGGCCTTCTCGGCCATCTTCCCGATCGTCATGTATTTCCTGCTCGCCGGACCGAACAAGGACAACCACAACTTCGGCGGCACCAAGGCACACCCGACCGGGCTGTTCGCCCCGCAGTACTACATGGTCAGCCTGCTCGCCTTCGGCGGCATGATCGCCGTCCTCTCCGGCGGCGCCCGCATCGCCGCCGAGCGCACCGTGGGCTGGAACCGGCTGCTGCGGCTGACCCCGCTCTCGGCCGTGGCCTACCTGCGCAGCAAGCTGCTCACCGGCTACCTGATGGCCGCAATCACCATCGCGCTGCTCTACGCCGCCGGCATCGCCCTCGGCGTCCGGCTCCCGTTCACCAGCTGGTTGGAGATGACCGCGCTGATCCTGATCGCGCTGATCCCGTTCGCCGCGCTGGGCATCGGACTCGGGCATCTGCTCAACGACGATGCGGCCGGCCCGGCGACCGGTGGCGGCGTCTCGCTGTTCGCCTTCCTCGGCGGCAGCTGGTTCCCGATCGTCGGTGGCGGCCTGTTCGCCGGATTCTGCAAGCTGCTGCCGTCGTACTGGCTCGTCCAGGCAGGTCACGTCGGGCTGGGGGCCAAGAACCCGTGGGGGCTCGAGGCCTGGCTCGTGATCGCGGTGTGGACGGCCGCGGCCTCGGTGCTGGCAATGTGGGCCTACCGCCGGGACACTCGGCGAGCCTGATGGTCCGAAGCTGTTCTAGCCTCGACGGTGTCATGACCAAGCCAGCCGATGACCCCGCAGACGTGTCGCTGCAAGAGGCGACGCGAATGTGGGGCGGCGGCTGGCGCCGCTACTTCTTCCCGGCGTTCTGGCTCGTGTACCTGGGCCAGGCCGTCGACGGGGTCAGTAAGCACTCGCACGGCGCGGGCGCGGTCATCGGCTACGTCATTGTCGGCGCGTTCGCCGCGTGCTATCTCGCCGCGCTGCCGATGGGCTGGGACAGCCGGATGACCCGCACGTTCTGGACCCTCTACGTCCTCGAGATCGGGTTGACCGTTGCCGAGGCGTTCCTCGCCGGCCAGGACGCGCTGGTGTTCTGCGTCTACATCGCCGTCCTGACGGTCGCCGGACGGCGGACGTCGGGAATCCCGCTGGTCGCGGTGCTCGTCGTGGCGACCGGGCTGGTGCCGCGCTTTGTGCCGTCCTGGGGTTCGAAGATCGACTGGGACGGCGCGCTGACGGTGTTCCTGGTGGCGTTCGCGATGTTCGGGTTCTTCATGATCATCAGGTCGAACGTGGAGCTGACCGCCGCTCGCTCGGAAGTGGCCCGGCTTGCTGCCGAGAACGAGCGGACCCGCATCGCGCGCGACCTGCACGACCTGCTCGGCCACTCGCTCACCACGATCACCGTCAAGGCCGGCCTGGCCCGGCGGCTGTCGACGCGCGATCCCGAGCGCGCCGCAGAAGAGATCGCGGCCGTCGAGCAGCTGTCGCGGCGCACGCTGGTCGAGGTGCGCGCGGCCGTGGCGGGCTACCGCGAGGTCACCCTGGCCGGCGAACTGGCCTCGGCCCGCGAGGTGCTCCGCGCGGCCGGCATCGACACCAGCATGCCAGGAGCGATCGACGCGGTGGATGTCGACGCAGTCGAGCCGTTCGGCTGGGTGGTGCGCGAGGCGGTGACCAACGTCGTTCGGCACTCGCGCGCCGAGCACTGCACGATCACGGTCGGCAAGCGCTGGATCGAGATTGCCGACGACGGTCGGGGCAACCTGCCCGGCAGCGGTGCCGGCCACGGGCTGGTCGGCCTCGGCGAGCGGCTAGCGGCCGTCGGTGGCACGGTGACGACCCGCAACGCACTGCGCGGGTTCACGCTGCGCGCCGAGCTGGCGCCGATCGTGGCCGCGCCGGCCGAGCAGGCGCAAGCCGTTGATGCCTGACCTGCCCACCACCGTGCCGGCCAAGATCCGGCTGCTGCTCGCTGACGACCAGGCCCTCGTCCGCTCGGCACTGGCGGCACTGCTGGAACTCGAGGACGACTTCGAGGTCGTCGCACAGGCCGGGCGCGGCGATGCGGTGGTGGCGATCGCGCTGGCCGTGCGTCCCGACGTCGCGCTGCTCGACATCGAGATGCCCGGCCTGGACGGGCTGGCCGCCGCAGCCGCGCTGCGCACCGCACTGCCCGGCTGCCGGGTGATCATCCTGACCACGTTCGGGCGCCCCGGCTACCTGCGCCGGGCAATGGAGTCCGGCGCGCTCGGCTTCGTCGTCAAGGACACCGAGGCAGAACAGCTCGCCGATGCCGTGCGCCGGGTGTTCCGGGGTGAGCGCGTCGTCGATCCGGCCCTGGCCGCGGCGACGCTGGCCGGCGGCGCCTCCCCCCTCACCGGCCGCGAGCGCGACGTCCTGGTCGCCGCCCGCGACGGAGCCACGGTGGCTGACATCGCCGGCAAGCTGTTCCTGTCCGAGGGGACGGTGCGCAACTACCTGTCGGCCGCGATCGCGAAGACCGGCACCCGAAACCGCGTCGAGGCGGTGCGGGCAGCAGAAGCGCGCGGGTGGCTGTAGGCGCGCTAGACCTTCCCGAGCACCTCGGCGGCGAGCAGTTCGAGATGGTCGAGATCGGCCAGGTCGAGCACTTGCAGGTAGAGCCGGTCGCTGCCGTAGTCGGCGAACTCGCCGATCCGGTCGAGCACCTCTGCCGGCGTCCCCGCGATGGAGCTCTCGCGCAGCTCGTCGAGATCGCGCCCCATCGCGTCGGCCCGCTTGCGCACCTCGGCGCCGTCGCGCCCGAGGCAGATGGTCTGCGCGGCCGAGTAGATCAGCGAGCGGCCCGTCTCGGCGGCCGCTTCGCGTACCCGGGCGAAGACGCCCGGCGTCGCGGCGCGGTCGAAGCTGACGTTGTACTCGTCGGCGAAGCGGGCGGCGAGCGCGGCGCTGCGACGCTTGCCGCCGCCGCCCAGGATGATCGGCGGGCGCGGTGACTGCGCCGGCTTGGGCAGTGCCGGTGAATCGCGCAGTTGGTAGTGCTCGCCGTCGAAGGAGTAGGTCTCGCCGACCGGCGCCGTCCACAGCCCGTGGATGATCTCGAGTTGCTCGGCGAACCGGTCGAAGCGCTCGCGCACTTCCGGGAATTCGATCCCGTAGGCGGCGTGCTCCTTCGCGAACCAGCCGGTACCCAGGCCGAGTTCGACTCGTCCACCGCTCATCTCGTCGACCTGGGCAACCGCGATCGCGAGCGGGCCGGGCAGCCGGAACGTGGCCGCGGTGACCATCGTGCCGAGACGGATCCGGCTCGTCTCCCGCGCGATCGCGCCAAGCGTGACCCACGAGTCGGTCGGGCCGGGCAGGCCGTCGCCACCCATCGCGAGGAAGTGATCGGAGCGGAAGAACGCATCGAAGCCGAGGTCTTCGGCCGCCTTGGCGACGCGGAGCTGATCGGCATAACTCGCGCCCTGCTGCGGCTCGATGAAGATACGTAGATCCATACCTGCGACCGTACCGACAGTGGTCAGGTGTTGCGCTCGTAGATCAGGCGCAGGCCGAGCAGGGTCAGATCGGGCTCGTGGCGGGTCAGCGTCTCGCAGTGTTCGATGAGCAGTGGGGCGAGCCCGCCGGTCGCGATCACCTCGACGGCGGCAGGGTCGGCCGGGGCCAGGGCCGCCGACAATCGCCGCACCATGCCGTCGACCTGGCCGGCGAAGCCGTACAGGATGCCGGACTGCAACGCCTCGACGGTGCTCTTGCCGATCGGCCCGCGGGGAGCGACGAGCTCGACCTTGCGCAGCTGTGCAGCGCGCGCCGCGAGTGCGTCGAGGGAGATCTCGATACCCGGCGCCAGCGCGCCGCCGAGGAAGTCGCCGCGCTCGTTGACGACGTCGAAGTTGGTAGTCGTGCCGAAGTCGACGACGATGGCCGGGCGCTCGCCGATGAGGTGGTGCGCGGCAAGGGTATTGACGATCCGGTCGGCGCCGACCTCCTTGGGGTTCTCGTACTGCAGGCTGACCCCGGTGCGGATGCCGGGCTCGACGAGCACGGTGGGCACGTTCGGGTAGTACTCGTCGAGCATCACCCGTAGCTCGCGCAATGCGGCCGGCACGGTCGAGCACGCGGCCGTCCCGCTGATCTCGTGATCGGTCAGCAGCCCGCGGAAGGTCAGCGCCAGCTCGTCGGCGGTCGAGCGGGCGTCGGTCTTGATCCGCCACGACTTCTCGAGCTTCTCACCGTCGAAGACACCCAGCACCGTGTTGGTGTTGCCGATGTCGATCGCGAGCAACATGATCAGACCTTGTCTCCGGCCTGCATGTCGAGGCCGATGTCGAGGACGGGCGCCGAGTGGGTCAGCGCTCCGACTGCAAGGTAGTCGACGCCGGTCTCGGCCACCTGGCGAGCATTCTCCAACCGCAAACCGCCGGACGCCTCGAGCCGCGCCCGTCCGCGCGCGTACTCGACCACCGCGCGCATGTCAGCCGGTGACATGTTGTCGAGCAGGACGAGGTCGGCTCCGGCGGCAATGACTTCCTGCGCTTGGACAACGGTGTCGACCTCCACCTCGAGTTCGGTGTCGGGGTACCGGGCGCGCACCGCCTCGAAGGCCGCGGTGACGCCGCCGGCCGCCTCGACGTGGTTGTCCTTGACCAATGCCGCGTCGGACAGCGACATCCGGTGGTTCACGCCGCCACCGCAGCGCACCGCGTACTTCTCCAGGCCACGTAGCCCGGGCGTGGTCTTGCGGGTGTCGCGGATCCGCGCGCCGGTGCCCTCCACAGCGTCGACCCAGCGGCGGGTCAGCGTGGCGATGCCCGACAGGTGCCCGAGCAGGTTCAACGCGGTGCGCTCGGCGGTGAGCAGGTCGCGCACCGGCCCCCGCACCGTGGCCAGCACCTCGCCGGCCTCGACCGGCGCGCCATCGGCCGAACCGAACTCGACGCGTACCCGTCCCTGCCCGACGGTCTCGAACACGTAGCCGGCCACGTCGAGCCCGGCCACCACGCCCGGTTGCCGGGCGACGAGATCGGCCCTACCGAGCTGGGTGGACGGGATCGTCGCGAGGGTGGTGATGTCACCGGCCGCGCCGAGATCCTCGGCGAGCGCGCGCTGCACGACGTCAGCGACCTCGGCGGCGAGCGCGGTGGATATCACGGCAGCACCACCTCCACGTTGTCGATCAGTCGCGTCGTCCCGATCTTGGCGGCGATCAGCAGCCGCGCGCGGCCATGCGGCGGGGCGTCGCCGAGGTCGGTCCCGCGCAGATCGAGGTAAGCCGGCGAGACTTCCGCGGCGCGCAGCACCGCCCACGCCGCAGCGAGGACGGCCTCGGCCGGCCCGGCCGCAGCCCGTCCGGCGAACAGCGCGCGAGACAGTGCCAGCGCACGTTCGCGGTCGTCCGGCGAGAGGTAGTGGTTGCGGCTGGACAGCGCCAACCCGTCGGGCTCGCGCACCGTGGGCACGCCGGCGACCCCGACACCGAGTTCCAGATCGCCCACCATGCGGGTGATCAGCACGAGCTGCTGGTAATCCTTCTCGCCGAAGAACGCGATCGCGGGACGGACCAGGTTGAGCAGCTTGGCGACCACGGTGAGCATGCCGGCGAAGTGCGTCGGCCGGCTCGAACCCTCGAGGATCGCCCCCAGCGGACCAGGCTCGACCCGCACCTGGGCCGGTCCGCCGGGATAGACGTCCTCGACCGACGGCGCCCACACCACGTCGACCCCTTCGGCCGTGCACATCGCGAGGTCGGCGTCGAGGCTGCGGGGGTAGCGGGCGAGATCCTCGGTCGGGCCGAACTGCAACGGGTTGACGAAGATGCTGACCACGACCGACTCGCAGACCGCGCGGGCCGCCTTGATGAGCGCCCGGTGGCCGTCGTGCAGCGCGCCCATGGTCGGGACGAGACCGACCGGGCCGATCAGCGCATCACGGGCATTGGCCAGCTCGGCCCGCGAGTGCGCAGTGGGCCTCATGCGAGAGCGGCCAGCACCGCGGCGATGCCGTCGTCGCTGAGCTGCCCGGCGGCGCGTGCCCGCTCAGCAGTGCGGCGGGCCATCGCGAGGTAGGACGGCAACAGTTCCGGCGCGGCTTCGGTGAGCGCGCGGCGGTGCCGCCGCAGCGTCGCCACGTCGGCGCGGGCGACCGGTCCGGTCAGCGCCGCGTCGCGCAGCCGCAGCACGTTGTCCAGGGCGGCCGACAGCAGTGGCGCGAGCAGCTGCTCGGCCTGGTCGATGCCGGCCCGGTCGAGCAGCGAGAGCGCGTCGTTGACCAGCGTGACCAGGTGATTCGACCCGATCGACAGTGCTGCGTGGTACAGCGGACGGGCCGACTCGGGCACCCAGACCGGCTCGCCGCCCATCTCGACGACCAGCGACTCGGCCACCGGACGTAGCTCGTCGAGGGCGGTGACGCCGAAGGTCGCGCCGCTGAGCCGGTCGACATCCTCGGCACGGCCCGCGAACGTCATCACCGGATGCAGCGCGAGGGCGAGCACGCCGCGAGCGGCCGCCGGATCGAGCACCGCGATGCCCTGCGCACCCGAGGTGTGCGCGGCCAGTTGCCCTTCGCGCCAGGCGCCGGTGTCGGCGAGCCCGGCCACCAGCGGCCGCAGCGCATCGTCGGGGACCGCGAGCAGCACGAAGTCAGCTGCCGCGATCACCTCGTCGGGTGCCAGGATCTGCGCGCCGGGCAGCAACCGCTCGGCCCGCGCCAATGAGGTGGCCGACACCGCGCTCGCGGCGACGATGTCGTGTCCGGCCCGAAGCAGGGCCGCGCCAAGCGCGCTGCCGACCCGTCCGGAGCCCACGATGCCCACGCGCAGCCGGGCGGGACGTGCGGACGACATGTGGCCAAAGTAGCTTGGTTCTCCATGACGGACTTGAGCCAGGCGGTTGCGCAGAGCGCCGACGCGGCGCAACTGCACGCGCCGGTACCCACTCTGGTGCTCGAGCTACAGGCGTTGCTCGGCACGATGGCCGCGACGGTGGCCGCGGTGACCGAGCGCGGCCGCCGCCCGTTCCGTCCCAATCCGGAGTGGGCCGGCCGCCTCGGCGAGCTCGCCTACGGCGTCTACCTGCTCGCTGACCAGACCGGCGTCGACGTCACGCAGGCAGTCAGCCAGACAGCGCACCGCGTGGCGGGCAACGCCCGTCCCGCGCCACAGGCACCGCCGAAGGACGACTTCTTCGAGAAGGGCTGACCGTGCGCCAGCGCATCCTGATCACCGGCGCGAGTTCCGGACTCGGCGCGGAGATGGCTCGCCAGTTCGCCGCAAAGGGGCGCGATCTCGCGCTGTGCGCGCGGCGGCTGGATCGCCTCGAGGACCTGCGCGCCGAGCTGACCGAGCGGTACTCGATCAAGGTCGCCGTCCGCGCGCTCGACGTCACCGATGACGACGCCGTGTTCAAGGTCTTCACCGAGCTCGCCGACGAGCTCGGCGGGCTCGACCGGGTGATCGTCAACGCCGGGCTGGGCAAGGGCGCGCGACTTGGCACCGGCCGCTACGACGCGAACCGCGAGACGGCGATGACCAACTTCATCGGCGCGCTCGCGCAGTGCGAAGCGACGCTCGAGCACTTCCGCAAGGCCGACGCGGGCCATCTCGTCATCGTCTCCTCCATGTCGGCACTGCGCGGGATGCCCGGCACGCTAACCACGTACGGCGCCTCGAAGGCCGCAGTCGCCAGCCTCGGCAACGGCATCCGGGCAGACCTGTTCGGCTCGCCGATCAAGGTGACCGTGCTGTACCCGGGCTACATCGCCTCGGAGATGAACGACGCGGTCGGGCAACGCCCGCCCATGATGGCGAGCACCGCGAAAGGCGTGCGCGCGATGGTGCGTGCCATCGATCGCGAGGTTGCGAATACGGCCGTTCCGCAGTGGCCGTGGAAGCCGCTCGGGATCGTGTTGCGCTATGCGCCCACGAGCGTTTTGCGAAGGTTCGCGTCCTGACACACTGACCCGGTGCCCACCCTCTCGCGCCGCCACGCTGCCGGCGCCGAGAGCGCGCGCGGGCTGCTGTTCACCGTGCTCGGCGAGTTCGCGCTGCCGTCCGGCGGATCGGTGTGGACGTCGACGATCATCGAGGTGCTCGGCCGGCTCGGCGTGGAGGAGAAGGCGACCCGCCAGGCGCTGATGCGCACTGCGGCCGACGGCTGGCTGCGCTCTGAACGGGTGGGCCGGCGCACCCGCTGGTGGCTGACCGACACCGCGCAGACGATGCTCACCGAGGGAACCGCCCGTATCTTCGGGTTCTCCGGCAGCGCCGCGGAATGGGACGGCCGCTGGCTGCTCGTGCTGGCGCGCGTGCCCGAGACCGAGCGGCCGACGCGGCATCGGCTGCGTACCCGGCTGAGCTGGGCCGGGATGGGCAGCCCGGCACCGGGCATCTGGCTGAGCACCCATCCCGACCGGCTGCCCGAGGCGCGGGCCATCCTGGACGAAGCCGGGGTCCTCGCCGACGCGCAGCTCTTCCTGGCCAGCCATGCCGGCGGCGGCGAGCTCGCCGAGCTCGTCCGGCAGGCGTGGGATCTGGACGAGGTCGAGGCCGCCTACGAGAGCTTCCTCGACGAGTTCGGTGACGAGCCGACCGACGATCCGCTGTCGCGGGTGACCGAGCTCGTGCACGCCTGGCGCCGCTTCCCGTCGGTCGACCCGGAGCTGCCTGGGCAGCTGTTGCCGATGCCGTGGCGCGGGTCCGAGGCGGGCGCCCTGTTCGCGCAGCGGCACGCGCAGTGGTCGCCTGCCGCGCGTGCGCAATGGCAGCAGCTGGACGGCTGAGTTCGGGTCGGCGCGGGCGGTTGCCGTGGCTCGGTGTCTGCGATGCGCCGGCCAGCACGTCGAGGAACATCGAGCCGAGGAAGATTGGCGACGCGGCAGGACGCTGGCTGGCCTCAGGACGGCGATGCCAGTACCCCGTTCGCGCGGCGACTGTGCAAGAGTCGATCGGTGGCCGACCTAGTGCGCGTCCTTGCCGATCTGCAGGCCGAAAGCGAGGATCTCGACGCCCTCGTGTCCGTCTTGTCCGAGGACGCCTGGGCCACCCCGACCCCGGCGACGGGCTGGACCATCGCGCACCAGATCGGACATCTCGCCTGGACCGACCAGGCGGCCACCCTCGCCGCCACCGATCCGGACGGGTTCCGGGCCGCGATGCAGGCGGCCTTCACCGCCAGCCACACGTTCGTCGATGAGGCCGCCGAGGAGCGCGCCCATCGGCCGCCTGGCGAGCTGCTCGCGAGCTGGCGCGAGGGTCGCGCCGCGCTCGCCGCGGAACTGCTCGGCGCCGACCGAGGCAAGATCGTCTGGTTCGGCCCGTCGATGAGCGCGACGTCGATGGCAACCGCCCGGTTGATGGAGACCTGGGCGCACGGACAGGACGTCGCCGACGCGCTCGGGCTGCTCCGGCTGCCGACGCCCCGGCTGCGCCACGTCGCCCACATCGGCGCGCGTACGCGCGACTTCGCCTACCTGGTGCGCGATCGCGTCGCGCCGCGCGAGCCGTTCCGGATCGAGCTCACCGCGCCCGACGGCGCGATCTGGGTCTGGGGGGACGAGGACGGCGTGACCCAGTCGGTGACCGGGCCGGCGCTGGACTTCTGCCTGCTCGTCACCCAGCGCCGTCACCGCGCCGACCTTTCCCTGGTCGCGACCGGCGCCGACGCCGACGAGTGGCTCGACATCGCGCAGGCCTTCGCCGGCCCACCGGGCAGCGGCCGCACGCCGGGTCAGTTCAGCCGCTGACGGGAGCGCCAGTCCTTACGAGGCAGTCCGCTTTGGCGGTCGGCGAGCGCATGCTGCGCAGAGAGTGCTCAGTGAACACTCCGGACCAACATCTGTGATGCCGTTGGGCAGTTCCGCGTTGCCGTGAGCATCAGCGATGTTCGATCGCCATCCGGGTCACCGTCGCGAGCGATCGGACTCGGACGTGCGCGGCTGGCCGAGACCGTTCAGCGACACGCTCGCGAGGGCGGCGCTCAGTTCAGCCGCTGGCCGGGGACGACGGCGCGCCGGCACTGATCGCGAGCAGAAGCAGTAACAGCAACCCGAGGCACTGCGCTGCGATTCGACGCGGCAAGGATGCTCGCTCGTTCATCCGATCTCCCCCTCCGGAGTTTCGCTGAAGGGCAGCGTGCTCGCCGGCAGGCACACCGCACATCGCACAGTTGCGCCAACCCCCGCCAAAACAAGCAAGCGGGCTTGCTTTCTTCAGACCGGCGTGCGAGGCTCCTCGACGTGGCGGACGTGTTGCGGATCGGCAACTGCTCCGGCTTCTACGGCGACCGCGCCTCGGCCATGCACGACATGCTCACCGGCGGGCCACTCGACGTCCTGACCGGTGACTACCTGGCTGAGCTGACCATGCTCATCCTGGCCCGCGACCGGCTGCGCGACGACACGCTCGGCTACGCGAAGACCTTCCTGCGCCAGCTGGAGAACTCGCTGGGCACCGCGCTCGAACGTGGCGTGCGGGTCGTCGCGAACGCCGGCGGGCTGAATCCGGGCGGGCTGGCCGCGGCCGTGCGCCGATTGGCCGAGGAGCTGGGTCTGGACGTCACCGTGGCGCACGTCGAAGGTGACGACCTGCGCCCGCGGGCCGCCGAGCTGGGGCTGGGCGAGCCGCTGGCCGCAAACGCCTACCTCGGCGCGTTCGGGATCGCCGAGTGCCTGCGCTCAGGCGCGCAGGTCGTCGTCACCGGCCGCGTCACCGACGCTTCGCTCGTGGTCGGTCCGGCGATCGCGCACTTCGGCTGGACGCCGGCCGATCTTGATGCGCTCGCCGGGGCGGTGGTCGCCGGGCACGTGATCGAGTGCGGGCCGCAGGCCACCGGCGGCAACTACGCGTTCTTCGAAGAGCTCGAGGATCTTCGGCTACTGCCCGGCTTCCCGATCGCCGAGCTCAGCGCGGACGGGTCGTCGGTGATCACCAAGCATCCCGGCACCGGCGGCATGGTCACCGTCGACACCGTCACCGCACAGTTGCTGTACGAGATCGGGCCCGCCCGATACGCCGGGCCCGACGTCACCGCCCGCTTCGACACTGTCGAACTCAGCGCGGCAGGCCCTGACCGGGTGCAGATCAGCGGCGTGCGCGGTGAGGAACCGCCGCCGACGGTCAAAGTTGGGCTGAACACGCTCGGCGGCTTCCGCAACGAGATGACCTTCGTGCTGACCGGCAACATGATCGACCTCAAGGAGCGGATGATCCGCGAGCAGCTCGCACATCTCGATGCGACGTGGACGCTGGCGCGCACGAACCACCTCGACTCCCCCGTCCAGGAAGAGGCGTCCGCGCTGCTGCACTGCGTTGCCCGGGGTTCGGACGCCAAGGCGATCGGACGGGCGTTCTCCAACGCCGCGGTCGAGCTGGCACTGTCGAGCTATCCCGGCTTCCACGTGACGAGTCCGCCCGGTGACGCGTCGCCGTACGGCGTGTTCTCGGCCGCCTACATCGACGCGCCGCTCGTCGCGCACGTGGCTGTGCTGCATGACGGCGCGCGCGTAGACATCTCACCGCCGCCGACTACGCGCGAACTGGCCGCGTTCGCCGAAGTGGTGTTCCCTGCCTGGTTGGACGGACCCACGCACTCATTGCCGCTCGGCGCGTTCGTCGGAGCGCGCAGCGGTGACAAGGGCGGCGACGCCAACGTGGGCGTGTGGGCGCGCACCGACGAGCACTATCTGTGGCTGGCCAACCTGCTGACCGTCGAGATGTTCCAGTTCCTGCTGCCCGAGACCCAGCCACTGGCGGTCACCCGCTACGCGCTGCCCAACCTGCGCGCGCTCAACTTCGTGGTCACCGGACTGCTGGGCGAGGGCGTCGCGTCCAACGCCAGGCACGACCCGCAGGCCAAGGCGCTGGGCGAGTGGCTGCGCTCCCGCAAGGTGGACGTCCCGCTGCAGTTCTTGGCCCCGCTGCAGGGCGACACGCCGTGATCGAGACCGCTGCGCACCGCACGCTGCGCTCGACGGTACGGCGGTTCGTCGAATCGGACGTGCTGCCCCACCAGGCCGAGTGGGAACGCGCCGGCGAACTGCCACGCGCGCTGCACTCGCGGGCAGCCGAACTCGGGCTGCTCGGCGCGTCGTACCCGGTCGAGGTCGGCGGCGGCGGTGGCGACGCGATCGACGCCCTGATCGTTGCCGAGGAGATGCACTACGCCGGCGCGGCAGGAGGCGTGTTCGCTTCGCTGTTCACGTCCGGCATCTCGCTGCCGCATCTCGTCGCCGCCGGCGATTCCGACCAGATCGACCGCTGGGTCCGTCCGACCCTGAGCGGCACCTTGATCGGCTCGCTGGCCATCACCGAGCCCGACGCTGGGTCGGATGTCGCGGGCATCCGCACGTCGGCCAAGCGCGACGGTGCCGACTTCGTCGTGAACGGCGCGAAGACCTACATCACCTCCGGCGTGCGCGCCGACTTTGTCATCACTGCGGTGCGTACCGGTGACGCCGGAGCGCACGGCATCTCGCTGCTGGTGGTCGAGAAGGGCATGCCGGGCTTCACCGTGTCCCGCAAGCTGGACAAGATGGGCTGGCTGTCATCGGACACCGCCGAACTGTCGTACGCGGACGTCCGTGTGCCGGCCACGCATCTCGTCGGACACCTCGACGGCGGCTTCGCGCAGATCGCGCAGAACTTCGTCAGCGAGCGCATCGGGCTTGCCGTGCAGGCCTACGCATCTGCGCAGCGTGCGCTCGATCTGACCGTGTCGTGGTGCCGTGACCGCGAGACGTTCGGCCGCCCGCTGATCAGCCGGCAGTCGGTGCAGCACACGCTCGCCGACATGGCGCGGCGGGTCGAGGTGGCGCGCGTGTACACCCGCTCGATCGCCTCGCGCGCGGCCGATGGCGAGCGGAATCTCGTGGCCGAAGCGTGCTTTGCGAAGAACACCGCGGTGGAGGCGGGCAGGTGGGTCGTCGACCAGGCGGTGCAGCTGCACGGTGGCATGGGGTACATGCGCGAGGCCGAGGTCGAGCGGCAGTACCGCGACATGCGCATCCTCGGCATCGGCGGCGGCACCACCGAGATCCTCACCGGCCTGTCCGCCAAGTTGTTGGGCTACACCTCATGAGCTTCGGTCGGCCCGGTCCCAGCCGTCCCCGGCCGACCCGATGACGGTCTTGCGGACGGCGGTGGACCGGGGCGCGGCCGAGTACCAGGCGAATCGGGCCGCGCTGCTCGAGAAGATCGCCGCCCTCGACGCCGACCACGCGAAGGCGGTCGGCGGCGGCGGCGAGAAGTACGTTGCGCGGCACCACCAGCGCGGCAAGCTGCTCGTGCGCGAGCGCATCGAACTGCTGGTCGATCCGGGCGCGCCGTTCCTCGAGCTGTCTCCGCTGGCCGCCTGGGGCACCGACTACACCGTCGGCGCATCCGTAGTGACCGGCATCGGTGTCGTGAACGGTGTCGAATGCGTGATCAACGGCTCTGACCCGACCGTGCGCGGCGGCGCGTCCAACCCGTACACCCTGAAGAAGGTGCTGCGCGCAAACCAGATCGCGCTGGAGAACCGGCTGCCGGTGATCGGGCTGGTCGAGTCCGGCGGCGCGGATCTGCCCACCCAGAAAGAGATCTTCATCCCGGGCGGGCAGATGTTCCGCGACCTCACCCGCCTGTCCGCGGCCGGCATCGCGACCATCGCGCTGGTATTCGGTAACTCGACCGCGGGCGGCGCGTACATCCCCGGCATGAGCGACCACGTGGTGATGGTCGCCGATCGCGCGAAGGTGTTCCTCGCCGGACCACCCCTGGTGAAGATGGCCACCGGCGAGGAGTCCGACGACGAATCGCTCGGCGGCGCCGACATGCACTCGCGGCTGTCGGGGCTCGCTGACTACTTCGCCGCCGACGAGCAGGATGCGATCCGGCTCGGCCGCGAGATCGTCGGCCGGCTCAACTGGCACAAGCTCGGACCGGCACCGGAGCCGGATCCAGAGCCGCCGCGCTATGACGCCGAGGACCTGCTCGGCATCGTCCCCACCGATCTGAAGGTGCCCTTCGATCCGCGCGAGGTGATCGCGCGGCTGGTCGACGGATCGGACTTCGACGAGTTCAAGCCGCGCTACGGCTCGTCGCTGGTCACCGGCTGGGCCGCACTGCACGGCTACCCGATCGGCATCCTTGCCAACGCACGAGGCGTGCTGTTCAACGAGGAGTCGCAGAAGGCCGCACAGTTCATCCAGCTCGCCAACCGCGCGGACACGCCATTGCTGTTCCTGCAGAACACCACCGGCTACATGGTCGGGAAGGAGTACGAGCAGCGCGGCATCATCAAGCACGGCGCGCAGATGATCAACGCGGTGTCGAACTCCACCGTCCCGCATCTGACGGTGACGATGGGTGCGTCCTACGGCGCCGGCAACTACGGCATGTGTGGACGGGCGTACGCGCCTCGTTTCCTGTTCACCTGGCCCAACGCGAAGTCGGCGGTGATGGGACCGGCGCAGCTTGCCGGCGTGCTGTCGATCGTGGCGCGGCAAGCAGCCGAGGCACGCGGCCAGGAGTACGACGAGGCCGCCGATACGCAGATGCGCGGCTACGTCGAGGCGCAGATCGAGGAGCAGTCGCTGGCTCCGTTCCTGTCCGGAATGCTTTACGACGACGCGGTGATCGATCCGCGCGACACCCGCACCGTGCTCGGCATCGCGCTCTCGGCCGCGCACAACGCACCCGTCCAAGGTGCGCAGGGCTACGGGGTGTTCCGCCTATGAGAAGCGTGCTGGTGGCCAACCGCGGCGAGATCGCGCGTCGGGTGTTCCGTACCTGCCGCGAGCTGGGCCTGCGCACCGTCGCGGTGTTCTCCGACGCCGATGCGGGTTCGCCCCATGTCGACGACGCCGACGCGGCCGTGCGGTTGCCCGGCAGCGCGGCCGTCGACACGTACCTGCGCGCCGACCTGATCATCGATGCGGCCCGCCGCGCGGGCGCCGACGCGATCCATCCGGGTTACGGCTTCCTGTCCGAGAACGCGAGCTTCGCGCGTGGCGTGCTCGATGCCGGCCTGGCCTGGATCGGGCCACCACCCGAGGCCGTCGAGTCGATGGGCGGCAAGATCGAGTCGAAGCGGTTGATGGCTGCGGCGGGCGTGCCGGTGCTCGCCGAGCTCGACCCGCTTACCGTCACCGAAACCGATCTGCCGGTGCTGATCAAGGCATCGGCCGGCGGCGGAGGACGCGGCATGCGCATCGTCACCACGCTCGACGAGCTACCCCGCGAGATCGAACTCGCCCAGGCCGAGGCTCAATCGGCGTTCGGCGATCCGACCGTGTTCTGCGAGCCATACCTGCCCACCGGCCGGCACATCGAGGTGCAAGTTCTCGCCGACACGCACGGCACGGTCTGGACGATCGGCGAGCGCGAGTGCTCGATCCAACGCCGGCACCAGAAGGTTGTCGAAGAGGCTCCGTCGCCGCTCGTCGAACGAGTGGACGGCATGCGCGCGCAGCTCTTCGAGAGTGCCGCAGCTGCTGCCAGGACCATCGGCTACACCGGTGCGGGCACGGTCGAGTTCCTCGCCGACGAAGCCGGCCGGTTCTTCTTCCTCGAGATGAACACTCGGCTGCAGGTCGAGCATCCGGTCACCGAGTGCACCACCGGCCTCGACCTCGTCGCGCTGCAACTCGAGATCGCAGACGGCGCGCGACTTGCGCCGAATCCGCCTGCTACCCAAGGGCATTCTATCGAGGTCCGGCTGTATGCCGAAGACCCGGCACATGGCTGGCAGCCACAGAGCGGCACGCTGCACCGGCTCGCGATCCCGGGTGTCGCCACGCAGTTCACTGTCGGCAGGACAGCGTCCGGGCTGCGTCTCGATTCTGGCGTGCGCGACGGATCGGTGGTGTCGGTGCACTACGACCCGATGCTGGCCAAGGTGATCTCGTGGGCGCCGACGCGGCAGCAGGCGGCCCGGATGCTCAGCGAAGCGCTCGCCCGAGCGCAGCTGCACGGCATCACCACCAACCGCGACTTGCTGGTCAATGTGCTGCGGCACAAAGCATTCCTCGATGGTGAGACCGACACGGCATTCCTCGAGACCCACGACGTCTTCGCGCCGCTGGTCGCCGACGACGCCGTGGCCGCGCTAGCCGCAGCCCTCGCGATCGACGCTACGCGGCGGAAACCGCGAGGTGTCCCCTCCGGCTGGCGCAACGTGCCGAGCCAGCCGCAGCTCATCACGCTCGGCGACCGGGCCGTCGAGTTCCGATTCACCCGCGACGGCCTGCAATCGATCGAGGGCGTCGAACTCGTCAGCGCCGCGCCGCACGCAGTGGTGCTCGACGTCGACGGCGTGCGCCGCCGATTCGATGTCGCGCGCTACGGCGACACGATCCACGTCGATTCTCCAGACGGAGGCGCGCGGTTCGACATCGCGCCCAGGTTTGTCGACCCGGCCGAGCTCGTGACCGCCGGCTCGCTAATCGCGCCGATGCCCGGCTCGATCGTTCGCATCGCCGTCGCGGTCGGTGATCGGGTCGCGGCCGGCGCACCGGTGCTGTGGCTCGAAGCGATGAAGATGCAGCACCAGATCAGCGCGCCCGTCGCGGGCGTGCTCAGCGAACTGCCCGTCAGCGTCGGTCAGCAGATCGAGGTCGGCGCGGTACTGGCAGTTCTGACCGAGGACGAACCGGAGGAGCAACCCAAGTGAACTTCACCGAAACCGACGAGCAGCGAGCACTGCGCAAGGCGGTCTCCGAACTGGCCGGGCGCTACGGCTTCGAATACACCCGGCGCAAGGTGAAGGAAGGCGCGCACACCGACGAGCTGTGGCACGAGGCCGGCAAGCTCGGCTTCCTCGGCGTCAACCTGCCCGAGCATTACGGCGGCGGTGGCGGCGGGATGTACGAGCTGTCCCTCGTCGAAGAGGAACTCGCCGCCGCCGGCTGCAGCCAGCTGATGATGGTCGTCTCGCCCGCGATCTGCGGCACCGTCATCGGCCGCTTCGGCACCGAGGAGCAGAAGCAGCGCTGGCTGCCGCCGATCGCCGACGGTTCGACGATCATGGCCTTCGGCATCACCGAACCCGACGCCGGATCGAACTCGCACAAGATCACCACCACTGCCCGCCGTGACGGCAGCGACTGGCTGCTCACCGGCCGCAAGATATACGTCAGCGGCGTCGATCGTGCCGAAGCGATCCTCATCGTGGGACGGACCGCCGACTCGAGGACCGGCCGGCTCAAGCCCGTGCTGTTCGCGATGCCCACCGACGCCCCGGGGTTCGAGTACCGCGGCATCGAGATGGACATCGCGATGACCGACAAGCAGTTCCTGCTGTTCATGGACGACGTGCGGCTGCCCGCCGATGCGTTGATCGGTGAGGAAGACGCTGCCCTCGCACAGCTGTTTGCCGGCCTCAACCCGGAACGGATCATGGCCGCGTCGCTGTCGGTCGGCACCGGCCGCTACGCGCTCGACAAGGCGGTCAGCTACGCCAAGGAACGTTCGGTCTGGGGGCAACCGATCGGTGCGCACCAAGGGCTCGCGCATCCGCTGGCCCAGATCAAGATCGAACTCGAGCAAGCCAAGCTGATGATGCAGAAGGCGGCGACCGTCTACGACGCCGGCGACGATCTCGGCGCCGGCGAAGCGGCCAACATGGCCAAGTATGCGGCTGCCGAGGTCGCGGTACGCGCTGCCGATCAGGCGGTGCAAACGCTGGGCGGCAACGGCTTCGCCAGCGAGTACGGCCTCGGTGCGCTGCTGGCCACCGCGCGCGTGGGCCGGGTGGCGCCGGTGAGCCGCGAGATGATCCTCAACTTCGTCGCGCAGTTCAGCCTCGGCCTGCCGAAGAGCTACTGATGGCGGTGCACTACGAGGTCGGCCGCGCGATCGCGACGATCACGCTCGACTCGCCAGAGAACCGCAATGCGCTTTCTGCCGCGCTCGTCAGTGCGGCACATGACCACCTGCGCACCGCAGCCGGCGATGATGCCGTGCGCGCTGTGGTCATCACGCATACCGGCGGCACATTCTGCGCCGGCGCGGATCTGAAGGAGCAAGCGACCGAAGGCGGACCGGCCGAAGGCACCAGGCGAATGCTCGAGCTGCTCCGCGCGCTGGTCGAGCTGCCCAAACCGGTGGTGGCCCGTGTCGACGGCAACGTCCGCGCCGGAGGCATCGGACTGATCGGCGCGTGCGACATCGTGATCGCCGGACCAGCCACGACCTTCGCCTTCACCGAGGTACGCCTCGGGCTCGCCCCGGCGATCATTTCGCTGACGACCTTGGGCCGGATGACCGAGCGAGCCGTCTCGCGTTACTACTTGACCGGCGAGGCCTTCGACGCGACCGCCGCGGTGCAGGCCGGGCTCGTCACGAGCGCCGTCGACGACACCGCCGCCGCGACGGACGAGATCTGCGAGCTGTTGCGGCATTGCTCGCCGCAGGGCCTGGCCGAGACGAAACCGCTGACCACAGCGCGCGCCCGCGCAGCGTTCGACGAGAATGCCGCCGACCTGCAGGCGATGTCGCAGCGCCTCTTCGAATCCGACGAGGCACGCGAAGGGATTCTCGCGTTCCTGCAAAAGCGACCACCGCGTTGGGCACCGGGCCGGTGACCGCAGCGCCCACGCGCGAACCGAAACAAGACCGCAGCCGGGCAACCCGTTTGCGGCTGCTGGAAGCGGCCGTCGCCAGCCTCGCCGAGATCGGCTACCCGGCCAGCACCGTCGCCGTGGTCGCCGAGCGCGCCGGCGTCTCGCGCGGCGCCGCGCAACACCACTTCCCCACCCGCGAGGATCTCTTCACCGCGGCACTCGCGCACATGACGCACGTGCGGGCCGCCGAACTGCGCCGCGAGCTGAGCGAACTGCCCGGACGCCGGCCGTCGACCGCCGAGATCGTCGACCTGACCTTCGCGCTGTTCAGCGGACAGCTGTTCCGCGCCGCGTTGACGCTCTGGGTGGCCGCGGCCGCCGAACCGTCCCTGCGCGAGCAGATCGTTGGGCTGGAAGCACGGATCGGCCGCGAGATCCATCGGGTCGTGGTCGACCTGCTCGAGGTGGACGAAACGGTTCCCGGCGCACGCGAAACCGTGCAGGCCACGCTGGACCTCGCGCGCGGGTTGGGCCTGGCCAACCTGCTTACCGACGACTCGCGGCGGCGTGGACGGATCGCGGCGCAGTGGGCGCACGTGCTCGATCAGGCACTGGTGCGTGCGGTGCCCGCCACCTAGCAGCCGGCGAAGTTGTTCGAGCAGTCGTTGACCGTCGACCAGACCGCTACCTCGAGGATGATCACCACCACGATCCAGGCGATGCCGATACCCAGCGCCCACATACCGAGCCGGCGCACCGCAGCCGCGTGCCGCTGCGCGCCCGCCATGTCGCCGGCGTACGCGGCGCGATCGATGTTGCTCCAGTGCGAGACCAGCGAGTAGATCGCCGATGGCCAGAAGAACAGCCAGTTGACGATGAACCAGCCGGTCGGTTTCTGCACCTGCGGTGGGTAGCCGGCGTACGGCTGTGGCGGGTAGCCGTAGGGCTGTTGCCCATACGGTTGCTGCCCGTACGGCTGTTGCCCGTACGGCTGTTGCCCGTACGGCTGTTGCCCGTACGGCTGTTGCCCGTACGGCTGTTGGCCGTATTGCGGCGGCTGCCCGTATTGCGGTGGCGGATAGGCGCTGCCGGGCTGCTGGCTGGGCTGTTGATCCGGCGGTGGGTAGTTGTAGCCGGATCGGTCCGGCTGCTCGTTGTCGCTCACGTCGTCCCTCCGCGGATCCTGGTTAGTGGCGTGACTCGCGCGCGAGGATGCGCGCCAGCACATCGTTGTTGTCGTCGTCGGCCCGGTGCCGACGGCGACGCGGCGGCGTGTCGCCGTCACCAGTTGCGTGCCGCGCGGACCGATCGGCGCCGCCGTCGCCGTGCTCGCCGTTTGCGGCTGCGACGGGCGTCGGGTCGAGCTCGAAATCGGTGAACGGACGGATCCGCGGCATCGAGGCGAACGGGTCGCTGGACGCAACCGGAGCAGGTTCGGGTGCCGGCTCCGCAGCAACCGGCGCCGGCTCGGGTTCGGCGACAACCCGCTCCGGCTCGGCGGCGACCGGCTCCGGCTCGTCCGCAACCGGCTCGGGTTCGGCGACAACCGGCTGCGGCTCGGCGGCACGTTCGGGCGCCGCGGCCTGCGGTTCGGGTTGCGGCGGATGGATACGTTCGACGACGATCTCGGCGTCGTGCACCTCGACATCAGATGCGCTCGAGGCGGCCGCGTCACCCTCGCGCGCACCGCCGACCTCGCGCAATTGTCGAAGTTCCTGCTGCAGTGCTTCGAGGTCGGAGCCGATCAGCCGGGTCGTCTCGATCCGCTCGAGTCGCAGCTGGCCGCCGACCTTCTCGACGAGTTCGTTGCGCAACGCAGCCACCTCGTCGCGCAGCCCGGCGACCTCTTGGGCAAGCACGGCGTGCACCTGGCGCTGCAGCATCTGCTCCAGCTCGGCCTGGAATTCGCGCCTGGCCGCGGCAACCGCGTTTGCCACGGCGACCCGCTCGATCTCGCCGAGCTGGCGCAGATCCAATTCCTGCCCGGGTGTGGGGGCCGCCTGGGCCTGCCCGCGCGAGGATTTGCTGCCGAACACGGAGATCGCGCCGAGGAAGAGTCCCCACAGGCCGAGCAGCACGCCGATCTCGACGCGCTTGGCGTCGTTGGTGCTGGTGACGATCAGCCAGATGGCGACCACCCCGAATGCGGCGCCTACCGCAAACCCGATCGCGCGCAGCACAGCCACGCCGCGACGGCGTGAGCTAGCGGATTTCGATCGGGGCATGAGGCCAGTTTAGGGGCAGCTGCCAGAACCGCCCGCCGAGCGGCAAAGTGGTCAACCGGACGGGTCCGACCTGTCGTGCCTGTCCCGGTTCGGGTCTATGCCGGCCCGCTCGAGCAGCAGGCCGGCTGCCGCGACGAGAATCGTCGACCCGAGCAGGAACCAGCCGACCTTGGCGACATCGCCGGCCGCCGTGACCCGTCCCGCGTCCGGAACGAACCGCAGCAACAGGGCCACCGCCGCGCCGCCGACGCCGGCGCCGACGAGCGAGGACGCCTTGCCGAGCGCGACGCACCGCGCGATCGCGATCGCGGTCATGGGCTTGGCGTAAGGCTCGTGCCGTACCGCGGCCCGTACCCGCCGTGCCGCGACGAGTTCCACCAGCGCCAGCGCGGTCAGCGGCACCGGCACGAGGTAGCCGAGCGTGGGAATGAAGTCGCCGTGCACCTTGAACAGCACGTAGGCGCTGATGCCGATCACCAGAAACGGGATGAACAGGTCGACGAGGCCGGTCCGTTTCATGAGAGCACGAGATCCGGCCGAGGGACGACGCCCGCCACCTCGTCGGCGGGAAGGGCTGCGACAAGGTCGGCGACCGGAGTCGAGTCGAGCGTCGCGTTCGGGTCGACCGCTCGCCACGGGACGAGGACGAACGCGCGCTCGCGCGCTCGCGGGTGCGGCAGGGTCAGGTTCGGATCCGCGCTGCAGATGTCGTCAACGCTCACCACGTCGACGTCGAGCGTGCGCGGGCCCCACCGCTGGTCACGGGTGCGGTGTGCCTGCTGCTCGGCGGCGTGCGCGCGCTGCAGCCAGGTATCCGGCACCGCATCATCGTCGCGGGCGATGACGACAGCGTTGAGAAAGTCGTCCTGCGGCACCGGGCCCCACGGCGCGGTCTCGTAGATCGCAGACACCGCCACGACATATGGACGCATCGCATCGACGGCACCCTGCAAGTGCGCGAGGCGATCGCCGAGGTTCGACCCGATCGACAGGACGGCAGTACTCACGCGCCGGCCCCGCTTCGCGTGATCGTGACGGTGACGTCGGCGAAGCTTTGCGGGATCGGCGCCCCCGGTTTGTGCACGGTGACAGTCGCCGCCGACACGCGATCATCGGCGAGGCAGACATCAGCCAGGCGTTGCGCGAGCGTCTCGAGCAGGTTGACCGGTTCACCCTCGATCACCGCGGCCAGCGCGGCGGCGAGCTCACCGTAGTGCACGGTCTTGGCGAGGTCGTCGGTCTTCGCCGCGGGCGCGGTGTCGAGCTCGAGCACGACGTCAACCACGAAGTCCTGCCCGTCGCGCCGTTCGAAGTCGAAGACGCCGTGGAAGCCACGCACGGTCAGGCCCGTCAGCGAGATCCGGTCAGCCGGCACGGGTCACCGCGGCGATCGCAAGCGCGGCATCCACCGAAGCCCGCACCTCATGCACCCGCACGCCCCACACGCCTTGCAGGGCGCAGTATGCGGTCAGCGCGGTCGTGGCTTCCTCGCGCTGACCGACCGGCCGCGGCTTGCCGTCAGCATCAGCGAGCAGCGTGCCGAGGAACGACTTGCGCGACGCGGCGACTAGTACCGGCGGGCCGACCTCGCACAGGCTCGACAGCGCCGCGAGCAACGCCCAGTTGTGCGCGCCGGTCTTGGCGAAGCCCAAACCAGGATCGATGACCAGCCGTTCGGCAGACACACCGGCGCCCAGCGCTGCGTCGACCCGAGCGCACAACTCGTCGCGCACTTCGCGCACGACGTCGTCATAGTGCGCGAGCTGCTGCATCGTCGCGCTGTGCCCGCGCCAGTGCATAAGGATCCACGGGCAATCGGCGTCGCGCACGACTGCGGCCATGTCGGGATCGCCGAGCCCGCCGGACACGTCGTTGACGACGCTCGCACCAGCTGCGAGCGCTGCTGCGGCGACCGACGCGCGGTACGTGTCGACCGAGACCGGCACGCCCGCTCGGGCGAGCAATTTGATCACCGGCAGGATGCGCGCGGTCTCTTCGCCGGCGTCGACTCGCCTGGCGCCAGGACGGGTCGACTCGCCGCCCACGTCGATCAGGTCGGCACCCTCGGCGCGCATCTCGACCGCGTGCGCAACCGCGTCATCGAGATCGAGGTAGCGACCGCCGTCGGAGAACGAATCCGGCGTCACGTTCAGTACGCCCATCACCACGATGCGGTCGGAACGCGAGGGGAGCATTAGCGCCCCAGGATCAAGCTCAGCGCTTCGGCACGGGTGCGTGGATCGGCCTGAAGGGTGCCACGCACTGCCGAAGTGACGGTGGTCGTCCCGGGCTTGCGCACGCCACGCATGGCCATGCACAGATGCTCGGCTTCCACGACGACGATGACGCCGCGCGGTTGCAACCGGGTCATCACCGCGTCGGCCACTTGCGAGGTGAGCCGTTCCTGCACCTGCGGCCTGCGCGCATAGAGATCGACCACGCGGGCCAGTTTCGACAACCCGGTGATCCGGCCGTCGGTGCCCGGGATGTAACCGACCGCGGCCCTGCCGTGCCACGGCACGAGATGGTGCTCGCAGGTCGAGTACAGCGGGATGTCCTTGACCAGCACCAACTCGTCGTGATGCTCGTCGAAGGTCGTCTTGAGCACCTCGTCCGGATCGACGAACAGGCCGGCCATCGTCTCGGCGTAGGCCTTGGCCACTCGACGTGGCGTGGCCTGCAAACCTTCGCGGTCGGGGTCCTCGCCGATCGCGTACAGCAGTTCGCGAACGGCGGCCTCCGCCCTGGCGAGGTCGACGCCGGGGCGTTCAGTCACGACTCGGGCGGCGGCGAGTAGCCCCCGTACGAGCCGCCAGTGCCAGGTCCGAACGCGCCGGGCTGGCCGGTCGGCGTCGGCGGTGCTGGCGGGTTGGGCGCCGGGATGACACCGGGCTGTGCCGCGCCGTTGGACGATCCGTTCGGGCTGTGCCCGCCGTTCTTGCGCAGCGACATCGGAATCTCGATCGGCGGGCGATCGCTGGGCGTGCGCTTGCCGAAGCCACCGAACGTGTTGTGCGGCGGGCGCTTGCGCACCGCGCCAAGGATCCGCTCGAGGTCGTCCTTGGCCAGCGTCTCTTTCTCGACGAGCTCCAGCACCATCGCGTCGAGCGCGTCACGGTACTGCACGAGGATCTCCCACGCCTCGTCGTGCGCGCGCTCGATCAGGTCGCGGACCTCGGCGTCGATGTTGGCGGCGATGTCTTCGGAGTAGTCGCGCTGATGCCCGTAGTCGCGGCCCATGAACGGCTCGGCGTCGCCGGTGCCGTACTTCACCGCGCCGAGCTTGGCACTCATGCCGTACTCGGTGATCATCGCCCGAGCCAGTCCGGTCGCCTTCTCGATGTCGTTGGCTGCACCCGTGGTCGGCTCATGGAACACGAGCTCTTCAGCCGCCCGTCCGCCGAGTGCGTACACCAGTTGATCGAGGATCTCCGCGCGCGTCTGCGTGTAGCGATCCTCCAGCGGCAGCACGAGGGTGTGCCCCAGCGAGCGACCACGCGGCAGGATGGTGACCTTGTGCACCGGGTCGAGGTTGGGCATCGCCCAGGCGGCCAGCGCGTGGCCGGCCTCGTGATAAGCGGTGACCCGCTTCTCCTTATCGCTCATGGCGCGCGTCTTGCGCTCGGGCCCGGCGATCACCCGGTCGATGGATTCTTCCAGTGCCTGGTTGGTGATCAGCCGGCCGTTGTTACGCGCGGTGAGCAGCGCGGCCTCGTTGATCACGTTGGCCAGGTCGGCACCGGTGAAGCCCGGCGTACGACGCGCGATCACACCGAGGTCGACATCGGTCGCGAACGGCTTGCCCTTGGCGTGCACCTTCAGCACGGCCTCGCGGCCGATCACGTCCGGCGGGCCGACCGCGATCTGCCGGTCGAAGCGGCCCGGACGCAGCAGGGCGGGGTCGAGGATGTCGGGACGGTTGGTGGCGGCGATCAGGATGACGCCGCCCTTCACGTCGAAGCCGTCCATCTCGACCAGCAGCTGGTTCAGCGTCTGCTCGCGCTCGTCGTGGCCACCGCCGAGGCCGGCACCGCGATGCCGTCCGACCGCATCGATCTCGTCGACGAAGATGATCGCCGGCGCGTTCGTCTTGGCTTGCTCGAACAGGTCACGCACACGCGAGGCACCGACACCGACGAACATCTCGACGAAGTCGGAACCGGAAATCGAGTAGAACGGCACGCCGGCCTCACCGGCGACGGCTCGGGCGAGCAGCGTCTTGCCGGTACCGGGCGGCCCGTAGAGCAGCACGCCCTTGGGGATCTTGGCGCCGATCGCCTGGAATTTGGCGGGATTGGCGAGGAACTCCTTGATCTCTTCGAGTTCCTCGATCGCCTCGTCGGCCCCGGCGACGTCGGCGAACGTCGTCTTCGGGGTGTCCTTGCTGACCAGCTTCGCCTTGGAGCGACCGAAGCTCATCACCCGGTTGCCGCCGCCCTGCACCTGGCTCATCACGAAGAACAGCACGCCGACGATCAGCAGGATCGGCAGCAGGCTGACCAGGACCGAGAGCCAGGCGTTTTCTTTGGTCACCTTGACGTTGAAGTCGGTGGTGCCGCCCGCGCTGGCCTTCTCGAGGTCGTTGAAGATCGTGGACGAGGCGTCGGAGGCGTATTGCGTGCTGATCTTGGCGTATTGGCCGTCGAGCGGCTTCTTCAGGTCGAGCTGGAGGGTCTGTTCCTTGTCCTCCTGAGTGGCCTTCACCACGTTCCCGGAGGTGATCTGCTTGATCGCGACTCCGGTGTCGACACCGTGGTACCCGCTGCCGCTGGAGAGCAAGTTCGGCAGGATCAGGATGGCAAACAGGGCCACCGCGGCCCACAGCCACCATGACCTCAGAATGCGTTTGCGATTCATATCGTTTCGACGAACGGGAGCCCGCCCGCGTTCCTCCCGCTTCCGTGGGGATTTGCTACTCGACGGTACACGCCAAGGACGCTCTCAGCTTGCGTAGACCGAGGGCTTGAGCCGTCCGATATAGGGCAGGTCGCGGTAGCGCTCGGCGTAGTCCAAGCCGTACCCGACCACGAATTCATTGGGAATCTCGAAGCCGACGTACTTCACCGGGACGTGCACCTTGATCGCGTCGGGCTTGCGCAGCAGCGCCACGACCTCGATGCTGGCCGGCTGGCGGGCGGCGAGGTTCTTGAGCAGCCACGACAGCGTCAAGCCGGAATCGATGATGTCCTCGACGATCAGCACGTGCTGACCGGCGATGTCGCGGTCGAGGTCTTTGAGGATCCGGACGACGCCTGAACTGGTCGTCGCGCTGCCGTAGGAGCTGACCGCCATGAACTCCATGGTGGACGGGCGTTCGAGCGCGCGGGCCAGGTCGGACATGAACATGACCGCGCCCTTGAGCACGCCCACGAGCAGTGGCTCGCGGTGACTGAAGTCGACGTCGATCTGCTTGGCCAGCTCGGCCGTCCTGGCCTGGATCTGCTCGGCAGTGACGAGGATGTCCTCGATATCCGCATCGAGTGGAGACACGCATTACTCCTGTGGGTGCGGGGGCGCTGCAACGAGTCTCCCAGACGCGCGGGACACCCGAAGACCACCCGGCAGATCGAGCGGTCCCTGACCATGCCAGCCGGTCACCAGCGCGTCCAATGCGGCGGTATGGACGGACGTGACCTCGGCCGCACCGCAGGCCAGCGCCCAGCTGCGCAGCACGCGGGTGCGCAGCGCGCGAGGCAACTCGGCCAGCGCGGCCACACCCAATCCCGTCCCGTCGTGATCATGCACCGCTGCCGGCAAGCGCGAGGCATCGTGCATGATCACGCTCGCCAGCCCGTCCAGCGCGTCGAGGTCGTCTCGGAGCAGCTCGGCCGTGCGGGCCAGCGCCTCGGCGATGCCGCCTTGCAGGACGTCCTCGAGCAGCGGAAGCACCTCCTGGCGCAGCCGCACCCGCTGCAGTGAGCGGTCGGCGTTGTGCGGGTCGTGCCACGGCTCGAGGCCGAGCGCCGCGCATGCCGCCTCGGTAGTCGCGCGGCGCACGCCGAGCAGGGGGCGCAGGTACCGACCGGTGCGGGTACGCATGCCGGCCACCGATCGCGGACCGGATCCCCGGCCGAGCCCCAGCAGCACGGTCTCGGCCTGGTCGTCGAGGGTGTGCCCGAGCGCGATGTCACAGTCGAACGCGGCGCCCGCCGCATCGAGTGCGCCGTAGCGGGCCGCGCGGGCCGCCGCCTCCCGCCCGCCGGACCGGCCCACCGACACCGTCACGACCTCGACCGGATCCAGACCCAATTCGTAGCCGAGCGTCGCGACCCGGCCGGCCTGCTCGGCCGACCCAGGCTGCAGGCCGTGGTCGACGGTGACCAGCCCGGCCCGGACACCGTGCCGAGGTGCCTCGAACGCGATCGCAGCTGCCAGCGCCAGCGAGTCGGCACCGCCGGAGCAAGCGACCAGCACCGGTCCGGTGAGCACCGCACGCACGGCCGACCGGATGGACGCGACCGCCGGGTCAAGCCCCACTACGACTCCTCGGATCGCTCCGCAAGCGCTCACGCGTGGACGCGTTTGATCCAGCTCAACGGCTCGGTGATCTCGGCCTTGGTCGGCAGCGTGGCCGTCGAGGTCCAGATGGCATTGAACCCGTCGACCCCGATGCGCTCGACGACGGTGCGCACGAACGCCGACCCGTCGACGTACTGCCGGGTCTTGCCGTCAAGTCCGAGCAGACGGCGCAGCACCCGGTCCAGGGCGTTCCCGCCACGGCGGCGGCGCTGCGCGAAGCGCTTCTCGATGGCCTCCTGCGACGGGATCACCGCACCCGGGACGGCGTTCATCACGTACTCGGCATGTCCCTCGACCAGCGACATGAACGCCGTGATCCGGTCGAGCACGGCACGCTGCTCGGGCGTCGCCACAACGGCCATCACCCCGGTGCCGTCGCCCTGGCCGCGGATCACCTTGACCAGCTCGCCGACACCCGCCGAGAGCCGGCGCTTGAGCGCAGCCGGATCGGTGTCGGTGGCGTCGGTGAGCGCGTTGACCTCGTCCTGCATGTGCTGGCGCAGCCACGGCACGGCGGTGAACTGCACCCGGTGAGTGACCTCGTGCAGGCAGACCCAGAGCCGGAAGTCCGAAGGCGCGACCTTCAGCTGGCGCTCCACCGCGACAATGTTGGGCGCCACCAGCAGCAGCTGGCCGCCGGGCCGGTCGAAGAACTCGAACTGGCCGAGCACCTTGCCCGAGAGGAAGCCGAGCACCAGGCCCACCTGGATGCCGGTGAGCCGGCTACCGATGCCCTCGGCCATGCGACCGACCGGATTGTCGGCGGCGAGCTTGTCGACCAGCGGAGTGAGCAGCATGCGCATGCCACCGGCGTTCGCGTCGATCCAGGCGGCGCGATCGATGACCCTGGTGGCCGCGCTGACCGTCGGCTCGACGAGCCCGGTCAGCTCGGCGACATGGCCTGCCGCACGCGAGGTCGCGTGGTAGAGCTCGCCGACCGCATCGTCGGCTTCGGCGCGAGTAACCGTCGGCGTCGGCGGGCTGAATCGCTTCGCCGCGCGCGCGGCCACGTCCCAATCAATAAGCGAACTCACGTTATGACACTACCTAGCAGCCGCATCTGCCGAGCGCGCCGACCACATCGTCCATCGCGGCGTCGGCGGCAAACGTGCTGATCGCGCGGTCGGAATCGAGGGAGAAGATCAGCAGCCGCCCGGACTGGTCGCGCACGAACCCGGCCAGCGACGCGACCGTCGACAGGGTGCCGGTCTTGGCCCGCACGCGCCCGGCATCGGCGGCCAGGCTGCCGGTGGTATAGCGGCTGGCCAGCGTGCCGCTCCACCCCGCGACGGGCAGCGCGCCGGCGATGAAGTGCAGCTGCGCGGCCGCGGGCGGGCCGCTCGCTCCGGCGACCAGTCGCAGCACGCCGACCAGCGCCGCCGGGCTGACCTGGTCGTAGGAGGACAAGCCGCTCCCGTCCTTCATGCCTCCGCCGACCTGCACGCCGAAGCGGGCCAGCACTGTCCGGATCGCCGCGGTCGCGCCGCTGAACGACGCGCTGACGTGTTCGGCGACGGCGACCTGCCTGGCCAGGATCTCGGCGATGATGTTGTCGGACTCCTGCAGCATCTCGGTGATCAGCTCGGACAGCGGCGCCGACTCGACCCGCGCCAAGACCTTCGCCTTGGCCGGCGCCGTGCCGTGCGAGATGGGCACGTTCGGCGTGCCGAGCATGGCCGCGAACTCGTTCGCGGCATCGATGTCGGGCTGCACGCCGCTGCGCGCCTGCGAGGCCGGCGCGGGACGGGCGCCGTCGGCGCTGAATGCGGTGATCGGTGCGCCGTAGCCGGTGCCCATATCGGTGGGGTCCCACTGCGGCGAGATGGACGGCCCGGCGAAGAGCGAATCGTCCACCTCGATGCGGCGCACCGTGACACCCGACTTCTTCACCGCCGCGACCAGATCGCTCATCCGCGCCGCGCCCGGATACAGCGGCGCCGTGCCCTTCGGCGCCGCGGACAGCGTCGGGTCGCCGCCGCCGACGATGACGATCGTGCCGTGCCCGGCGTTGACGACGGTGGTCGGAAACCGGTAGCTGGGCGGGTGCACGCCGAGGATGGCGGCCGCGGTGAGCAGCTTGCCCGTCGAAGCCGGCGCCGCCGGCGTATTGCCGAAGCTGTCGTAGAGCACGGTGCCGCTCTGCGCGTCGACGATGCGGGCCAGCAGGCGCTGGCCGAATCCGGGTTCGCTGACGACGGTACGCAGCGCCCGGCGCACGCCGGCCGCGGTGGCCGGAGTGCCGGGCTCGGCTCTCGGCCCCGGCGACGGCACAGCTGTGGCCGCGTCCAGCGGCGCAGGCACCGGCGCTCGGGACGGGCCGGCTGCCACGGTGACCGACGGGCTCGACCGCGCGAATCGGGTCAGCCAGTAGGCGGCGAAGAACACGGTGAGCGCGACCAGCGCCAAGACCACCAGCGAACGGACACGTCCCACGATGCGTCAGACTAGGTGGCCTCACCATGTCCGGAGGGGAGCACCACCGTGGACTTCGACGTCCTCATCGAGATTCCGCGCGGTAGCCGGAACAAGTACGAGGTCGATCACGAGTCCGGCCGGATGCGTCTCGACCGCACGCTGTTCACCTCGACCCAGTACCCGGCCGATTACGGCTACATCGACGACACCCTTGGCGACGACGGCGATCCGCTCGATGCGCTGGTGCTGTTGCACGGCGATCCGCTCTTCCCCGGCGTGCTGGTGAAGTGCCGCGCGATAGGCATGTTCAAGATGACCGACGAAGCCGGCGGCGACGACAAGGTGCTCGCCGTACCGGTGACCGACCCGCGCCTGGAGCACCTGCGCGACATCCACCACGTGCCCGAGTTCGACCGGCTGGAGATCCAGCATTTCTTCGAGGTCTACAAGGAACTCGAGCCGGGCAAGTCGGTCGAGGGTGCGTCCTGGGTCGGCCGGGCCGAGGCGGAGGCGGAGATCACCCGGTCGCGGCAACGGCTGCTCGACGCCGGCGGCTACCGGCCGGGACACACCGACCACTGACCCTCATGAACCTTGCCCGCCTCTCGGCCCGGGGCCACGGTCGAGAACCTGTCGCACGCGCACTGGCGCGCGATCGTCGAGGCCAACCTGATGGGGGCCGGTCCATGTGATCGAGACGTTCTGCTCACGCTGCACGCCGCACCAGACGTGCACCGGCAGAGTGCTCGCGTGCGAGCACCACGAGCACTGTTGTTCGCAGCGATTCGATCAAGCCTCGACGGCGTCGATGCGCACCGGGTGGTAGGCGAGGTAGGCGTTTGGACGCGGGTTGTGGCAGGTCAGCCCGTCCGCGGCGATCCGCTCGACGCGCACGGTCACCTCCAGCTCGCCGTGCGGGCCGACCAACCGGACCTGCGCCTGACCGTCGTCGACGGGCGACACGTCGAGAACTCGCAATGCGTCGCGGCGGCGCAGCGCGAGGTGTTCGTAGGCGAACGCGAGCGCCGCTTGTGCGGGCGGCGCGAGCCCGATCCGTCCGCGCAACAAGGCACCGACCACCTCGCCGGCCTCGGTCGCGGCGACGAACTCGGTCGCGGCGAAGGGCAGCACCCGGCCGTAGAGCAACCCGCTCGGCAGCACCAGGACGTTGGCAGCGAAGCGTTCGCCGCCGACATGGCTGCATTCCCACACCCGTCCAGGGCGCTGTTCGTCGAGTGCGGCAGCCACTGGACGCCCGCGCAGCGCGCAGCAGGTGTCGTGCTTGCTGTGCGCGCACACGAGATACAGCGGCGCGTCGTCGGTCTGGCCGGCGGTCGCGTCCAGCGGCACGTCGAGCAGTTCGGCGTCGGCACCGTACGAGCCCCACCGCAACCCGGTAGATCCGTCGCGACTGTCGACCAGCGCCCAGTGCCGTCGCGTCCCCCGCGGGGTACGACCCGGGCGGCGGATCGTCAACACCCGCACGCCCGCGGCCAGCGCACGTTGCTCCAGCGCCAGCGCGACGGATCGGTCGAAGCGCGACTCGCGCAGGCCCGCGTGACCCCACGGTCCGGGCTGTTCGACCAGCAGCAGCCGTGACGCGGGGAACGCCGTGCCCAGCAGTGGATCGCCACGCAATTGCGCGCGCAGCGCGCACCGCTGCGCCGACTCGCGTGGCTGCGGACGGTGCGGCGCCGGGGTCACCGGATCAGCCTGTCAGGGCGAGGCCTCAAGCGATGACCAGCAAACCCTCGCGCAGCAGCCGCCGCGCGACCGTCAGCTGTTCGTCGCCGTCGAGGCCAGGCAGCTCGACGGCGGTGAACACCTCACCTGACAGCGCCATCTTCAGCGCGGGCGCAGCGGCCAAGGGCAGCGACAAGGTGCGATCCAGCGTGCGCACCTCCACCCGGTCGGCATCTTCGGTGACCCGGTAGCGCAGCGCGCCGCGCATCCGCAGCTCGGTGTCGGGGCCCAGCCCGTCGGCCGCGACCAGCTGGGCGAGCGGGGCGAGTGGCTCGGGCCGGGTCTGGGCCGCGAGCCGGTCGGCGACGGCGCGCGCGATGCCCTCCACCGGCACGTGATCGAGATAGCTACGCAACGCGTCGAGCGTGGCAGCTAGTTCGGGCGCGAGCACGCCGGGGTCGCCCAGGTCGACCCCCATCGGCAGCGATGCGCGCAGCGCATCGTCGTGCTGAGCAGCATCGAGAACCTGCCGGACGAGCTCGTAGCGCGTGATCGGGTGGATGCCGACGGTGACGTGGATCGAGGTCTCGCCGAGGGCCTCGGCAGCGTGGATCGTGCCCCGCGGCAGGTACAGCGCGTCACCGGGCTCGAGCACGCAGTCGAGCACCGGTTCGCGCTCGGCCTGCGCGGCCACTTCGGCACGCGACTTCTCCCAGTTCTGATTGTCCAGCGGATCGGTCACGACCGGCGCATGGATGCGCCAGTGCTTGCGGCCGGACACCTGCAGCACGAACACGTCGTGCACGTCGTAATGCGCAGCGAAGCCGCGGTTCTGCGAGGGAGTGATGTAGGCATTGATCTGGACCGGGTGGCCGAGCTCGTCGGCCAGTTGCGAGCCGAAACTCACCAGCGGTGGCCAGGTGCGGTGCAGTCCCTGCAACACCAGGGTGGCGCCGTCGGCCAGCTGGGCCAGCACGCGGTCATCGGCAGCCTGGTCGGCGATGCCCGCGCCGGCGCCACCGCCGCGGGTGAACTCCTTCGCGGGCAGGACGGTGCCGTCCCTGGCCATCCGCAGGAATGGAGTTCGCAGCCCGCGGCGCGAGACCAATTCATCGACCGCCGCAGTGTCGAGCAGGTCGTCGAAGGTGCGGCCCAGCTCAGCGGCACGCGTCAGCAGCGGCATCGCGCCCCAGTACGGGGCAAAGTCGGCAGAAGTACGAGCGGTGCAGCGCGCTAGCGCTGCACCGCTCGTCGAGTCGTGCGAATTCACTCAGGCGCCGCCGTCAGCACCGCCGTCGCCACCGCCGCTGGCGTGACCGTCAGCGCTGCCCGAATCCGCTGCGCCGTCAGCGCCGCCGTCGCCGCCCGGCGACTCAGCGTGACCGTCGGCCGAGGCGTCCGCGCCGCCGTCGGCGCCGCCGTCCTTGTCGGCCTCGGCGTCCGCGCCGCCGTCAGCACCGCCGTCAGCGTCGAAGGTGTCGCCTGTGATGTCGTCGTCGTCCATGCTCACTCCTTCGTATCCGCGGCCGCCATGGCCGCGACAGTTGAGTCCCTACCCCGGCTCCGACAGCCGATAACTGCGATCATGCTCGCTCGGCGAGATGCAGCGCTACGACCCCTCCGGTCAGGTTCCGGTAGCGCACTTCGCGCCAGCCACAGGCGGCGATGGTGCGGGCCAGTTCGTCCTGCGGGGGCCAGGCCCGGATCGACTCGGCGAGGTAGCTGTAGGCCTCGGCGTTGGACGACACGCGCCGCGCCACCCACGGCAGGGCACGCATCAAGTAGTTCAGGTAGACCGTCCGGAACGGCGCAAACCTGGGCCGGCTGAATTCGCAAACGACCAGCCGACCGCCGCGACGAACGACGCGGGCCAGTTCGCGCAGGGCGAGTTCGACGTCAGTGACGTTTCGCAGCCCGAACGCGATCGTCGCCGCATCGAACGCGGCGTCGGCGAACGGCAGCCGCATGCCGTCGCCGGCCACGAAAGGCACGCTGCGCCGTCCGCGTACCGACCGGCCGGCGCGCAGCATGCCCAGCGAGAAGTCACAGCCCACCGCGTAAGCACCCGAGCGTTGCAGCTCGGCAGTCGAGACGCCCGTTCCGGCGGCCAGGTCGAGCACGCGCTGACCGGCGCTCAGTTCCAGACACTGCCGGGTGCGCTTGCGCCAGTGCCGGTCCAGGCCGCCCGAGAGGACGGTGTTGGTGAAGTCGTAGCGGCGGGCAACGCCGTCGAACATGGCAGCGACATCGTGCGGCGCCTTGTCGAGCGTGGCCTTCACGCCGTCCATTCTGCCTGCTTTCCGCCCGGTGCCGGGTGAGGTGCCGTCGCCGGTTCGGCGAGACGGACCGCGCCGGCGATCACTGCGGCCAGGCACAGCCCATAGCCGATGAAATGGCCGACACTGAGCGGAAGGTGTTCGCGCAGCAGCAACGCGCCGATCAGCACCCCGGTGAACGGATCGAAGGCCAGGTTGGCGGGCAGCGTGGCGGCGAGCGCGCCGACCTGGAAGGACACCTGGGTCAGCACGATGCCCCCCAGCCCGAGCAGGGCGATGCCCATCAACGGCACCAGGCCACGTCCGGTGCGCAGCAGGCCGTGCCAGCTCTCGTCGGAGAACTGCGATGAGGCGGCATCGACCATCACGCCCAGCGTGCCGAAGTAGGCACCGGCCACCGCGCCGTAGGTCGCACCCCGCACGGTCGCGTTGCGGCCGGTCACCGCGAGGCAGGCCACCACGCCGGCGATGAGCACGATCAGCACGGTGAGCGCGATCCACCGCGAGCGCGGCACGTGGCCGGTGGACGGCGTGCCGATCAGGAAGAGGAATACGCCCAGGCCGCCGATGATGCCGAGGCTGCTCAGGTAATCGACCGGACGCGGCCGCGGACCGCCGGCCAGCCAACCCACGACGAGCGCGACCGGAAGCATCAGCACCACGAGGGGTTGGATCACCACCACCGAGCCCGCCGAGAGCGCCGCTATCCCGAGCAGGAACCCGACCAGGTCACCGCCGAGGGCCAGCAACCAGCGCGGGTTGTGCAGCAGAGAAACGAGCCGCTTGGGATCCTCGGTCCCGTCGGTGCTCGCTTCGCCGTGCTGGAAGACGATGGACGTGCCGTACACCAGGGACGACGCAATGCCCAGCGGTACTGCGACGGCGAGCGACACGGCCAGAGGGTAACCGGGCTGACCGGTGTCTAACCGCTACCGGACGAGACTGTGCAGACTCAACGCCTGCAATGTCCACAAGAAGGTCGTTCCGGCGTAGTCGCGAACGCGGTCGTAAGCGAACGAACTGATACACACCGCCCGTGCTCGTGCTGCAGCCGCGCCACCCGTTGCTCGGGAGTCTCGCTCACCGGCCGGCTCCTACCCCCACGACCGGCAGCAGGTTCAGCGCGGTGGAGCTGAAGTGCGAGTGCACCCGGTCGTCGACCGGGTCAGTGGCCGGGTCATCGTGCACGACCAGGTGGTTGTAGAGCGTGTCGCGCTGCGCAGGTATGCGCCCCGCGCCGCGGATGAGCTCGATCAGTTCCGTCCGGTTGCTGCGGTGCTTGGCACCCGCGGACGAAACAACGTTCTCTTCGAGCATGACCGAGCCTAGGTCGTCCGCGCCGTAGTGCAGGGTCAGCTGGCCGATGTCCTTGCCGGTGGTCAGCCACGATCCCTGCAGGTGGTTGACGTTGTCGAAGAACAGCCGAGCGACTGCGACCATCCGCAGGTACTCGAGGCTGGTCGCCTGCGTGCGTCCCTTCAGGTGGTTGTTCTCGGGCTGGTAGGTCCACGGGATGAAGCTGCGGAAACCGCCGGTACGGTCCTGCACGTCGCGGATCATGCGCAGGTGTTCGATGCGCTCGGCGTTCGTCTCGCCCGTCCCCATCATGAACGTCGCGGTCGACTCCAGCCCGAGCCCGTGGGCGGTTGCCATGACATCGAGCCAGACCTCGCCCTTCTCCTTCAGCGGCGCGATGGCCGTGCGCGGCCGGTCG
>DASRSG010000149.1:0-10035 GCA_035656595.1 Jatrophihabitantaceae bacterium
GGAAAGATCGCCGATGATGGGGACGATCCGGTCTTCGTCGGCGTTGAGCCGCTCGCGCAGATCGTCGACCTTATCGAGCGAGCTGGCCCGGCAGAGCACATAGATCGTGCCCTCGCGCTTGAGGAGCTCGGCGAGCAGGAACCGTCCGATGAAGCCGGTCGCGCCCGTCACGAAATAGGTCATGTAGTCCCCCAAGATTGGCTGCGTCCGCCCAAGCCAGTGTGGTCGAGAGGCGGGAAATGCGCCAACTGACCTGGGGAAATCCGCACCGCAGGACGGGGCCTGACCCCATCGAGATCGACCGTCGCGCCGAGCAGCATGGACAGCATGAGATCGATGCCTTCTGGGAAGCTGGTGCGGCAATGACTGCGCGCACCGTGCCTGCCCTACTCGCCGTGTTCACGGCCCGGCGTACCTGGGGCGAGCTCCTCTACGCCCTGCTCGGATTACCCCTGGGCGTCGCCGGATTCGTCTTCACCGTGACGACGATCTCGGTGAGTGCGGGGTTACTGGTCACCTTCATCGGCCTGCCGCTGCTCGCCGTCACCGGCCTGATTTCGCGCTACTTCGGATTGGGAATCCGCCGGCTGGGCAATGTGCTGCTCGGCGACACGATCGCGGCGCCGGCGCCGTTCCGTGCGCGGCCCGGGCTCTTCGGCTGGCTCGGCGCGTGCCTCACCGATGGCACTGCATGGCGGGCTCGGGCCTACCTGCTGCTGAAGCTCCCGCTGGGCATCCTGACTTTCGTCACCGCTGTCACGTTCTGGGCATACGGGCTGGGCGCGGTCAGCTACCCGATCTGGCGACCGTTCCTGCCGTGCAATTCATCAACGAGTGTCGAATGCCACCGCGGTGCCCAGTTCGGCTCCAGCTACACCTTGGATACGCCGTTCCGGATCGCCCTGTCGTGCGCGGCTGGTGTGCTCCTGCTGCTTGCCGCGCCTTGGGTAGTGCGCGGCGTCGTCTTCGTCGACCGCGTGGTGATACGCGCGCTGTTGGGACCGACCCAGCGCGATGCGCGCGTCGAAGAACTCGAGCACTCGCGAGCACTCGCGGTAGACGATGCGGCCACAACCTTGCGGCGCATCGAACGCGATCTGCACGACGGCACGCAGGCGCGCCTGGTGTCGCTGGCAATGAACGTCGGGCTGGCTAAGGAGAAGCTGGCCGAAGGTGGTGATCCGGCAGAGGCGGAGCGGCTGCTCGATTCGGCACACCGAACCGCGAAGGACGCAATTGCCGAGGTGCGTGACCTGGCGCGTGGCATTCACCCGCCCGTCCTCGATGCCGGCCTCGACGCGGCGCTTGCCACGCTCGCTGCCAATAGTGCCGTTCCGGCGTCGCTGACGACCTCGCTACGCAGCCGTCCCGCCCCGGCGATCGAGACGATCGCGTACTTCTGCGTTGCCGAGTTGCTCACCAACGTGGCCAAGCACAGCGGCGCTCGGTCAGCGACGGTCAACGCGCGCAGTGACGGGCGCGAACTGGTCGTCACCGTGTCTGACAACGGCTCGGGCGGCGCGCAGTTAGGGACGGGCACCGGGTTGGCCGGTCTGCTCGATCGGGTCGGCATGGTTGACGGCACTCTGGTTGTGCATAGTCCACCTGGCGGCCCGACCGTCGCCACGATCCGCCTGCCGTTGGAGACCCAGTGAGCGACGCTTGCGGAGCGAACCATAAGCGCAGAAGTCCTCTGGTGGTCGAACCGAACGCAGTGAGGGTAGGCCAGTGAGAGTCGCGATTGCGGAAGACAGCGCCATCCTGCGAAACGGGTTGGTGCAGTTGTTGATCGACCGCGGCCATTCGGTGATCGCCGCGGTGGCCGACGCCGATGCGCTTCGTGCCGCGGTCACTGCCGATCCGCCGGACGTCTGCGTGATTGACATCCGGATGCCGCCGTCATTCACCGACGAGGGGTTACGCGCCGCGATCGCGCTGCGCCGCTCGCATCCGGCCGTCGGCGTGCTCGTCTTCTCGCAATACGTCGAGACACGCTTCGCCGCAGAATTGCTGTCCGGCTCACCGCGCGGCGTCGGTTACCTGCTTAAGGATCGCGTCGCCGACGTTCGCGAGTTCGTCGAGGCGCTGCAGCGCGTCGCCGACGGCGGTACGGCGCTGGATCCTGAGGTCATCTCGCAACTGCTTGGTGCATCACGGCGACGCGATGTGCTCTCGACGCTCACGCCACGCGAGCGCGACGTGCTGCAGCGCATGGCCGAAGGCCTGTCGAACAGCGGCATCGCGGCGGCACTCGTCGTCTCGGACGGAGCGGTCGAGAAACACATCGCAAACATATTCACCAAGCTCGACCTGCCCCAGACCGAGACCGACAACCGCAGGGTGCTGGCCGTACTGCGCTATCTCGAGAGCTGACCGCTCGCTCGGGCTGAGCGTGAACAGCACCAGACCGAGCGCAAACATCCGGCGGCGCCCGTACAAGTCACCAAGCCGGCCACCGGTGATCATGCCGACAGCGAACGTCAGTCCATAACCGGCGACGACGAGCGAGACTGCGGACGGCCCTGCGTTCAGATCGCTCTGCATCGACGGTAATGCCACGTTGACGATGAGGAGGTCGAGGAAGGTGACGAACGTGCCGGCGAGCACAACGAGAACTGGTGCCCGGCCAGCCGTCCGAGCCGCGGCACTTGCCTCGACGGTGAGGGTCGCCGCCATCAGCCCGGCACCTTGTCGAGGAAGCCGAGCACGGTGTTGATGCGCCCGTCGTTATCGAGTACGACCACGTCGAACCCGATCACGATGGGTTCGGCGTCCTGCGGCCCGAGGCCCCAGGTGAAGCGGGCCTGCTGGTGGTGCGCGCAGCACGGCGATGATGTGGGCGGCGTTGGCGCCGCCGGCGTTGACCCATTGCTGAGCGAGCTGGGCGGGGATGGCGTAGCCGTGTCCGGTGGTGACCACCCCTTGGCCGGTGGTGTAGGTGTCGGCGTCGATGTGCAGCAGCAGGATGGTTGAGGTGATGCCACCGGCGTGGGGGAGCAGTCCGGCCTGCATGACCAGTTTGAGCATCTGCAGGAGCGCGTCGTGGCGGCGTTGCCCCGGCGTGCGGGGGTCCGGTGTCCCGTCTTCTGCTGGGTTCGGTTGGGCGAGCACGTCGAGGCAGGTGTCGAGGTATTCGGTGGCTTCGGCGGTCAGGTCGCCGTCCAGGTGCCCGGTGCAGTCGGGGCGGCGGTGCAGATCGAGGTAGCGGGCGCGTTCGGTCCGGCCGTGATCACCCAGCGACCCGTCCGGGTCGAGGTGGGCGCGGATGCGGGCGGCCAGGATCGCCTGGCGGGCCGGGTCGAACGTCCGCGCGTAGCCGAGCAGCTCGGCCTCGACCTCGCGGTCGTGTTCGGCAGCCACCTAGGTACTAAGCGAAATCGCGCGTCGATTTGGTGCCGTGCCCCCACCAGATGTTGCGTCGTTCGACCTGGTGAATGATCGGGAAACTCCCCGGCGGCCATTCGGCGGCGCAATTCCTCGTGGCGGCGCCACACGTCGACGACCTCGTCCTTACCGCACGGATCCAGACCCGCCCTGCCCGCATAGGGCAACGAACCGGTCGTAGGCCGCCTCAGCCTCGGCCAGCGCCCGCGACACTGCCGGCCCCTCCTCAACTGATTCGCTCACGTATTCGATTCTATGCCCGGCCGCTGACATTTTCAACCCGGATCGCGAAAGAATACTCAACAATACCAGCAGATTCGCAAATTTTGAGGTCCAGCCAACGCCAACGAAACAGCAAGATCAACTAGGTCATGCGGCTGCCGTCCGACAGACGCAAACGCGACCCACCGACAAATTCGTGCAGCCAGCTAGTCGGTCGTTTCGCCGTGTGCCCAGAGAGTGCTGAGAACCAGGTGGCATCGGGCTGAGAACTCAGCACTTCCGCTAGCTTTCCTGCCTATTGTCCGACTGTGTTGAACGATGCGTCCGCAGCGGAAGCCGAGCTTCCTGCTGCCGAGCACACGGGCGAGCACAAGCCGCCGGCGCAGCCGATCGTCATGCAGTACCTCCCGGTCGTCGCGCCAGCGCTCCTAGTGTTCGCGATCGGACTCTTCGGCATCGGCCGATCGTCGATGTACGGCACCGAAGAGGCAACCATGTGGGTGGGCCGACTGCCCACCTCGCGAATCTTCGATCTGTTGCAACACGGCGATGCGGTCCACGGTTTCTACTACCTGATCATTCACGGCGTCTTCCGGGTGTTCGGCAGTGGCGTCGTCACGATGCGGCTGCCTTCCCTGATCGGAGCTGCAGTGGCCGTCGGGTTGGTCGTTGTGATCACTCGCCGGCTCAGCGGATCGACCCCACTGGCAGTCATCGCCGGCGCCATGACCGCAGTAATGCCGTACATCATCTTCTACGCCGACTCCGGCCGGTCATACGCGATCGACGCAGCGCTCGCGTTGGCGGCAACCCTGGCGTTCCTCTGGGCGATCGACGACCGCGCGTCCACCCGCCGCTGGCTACGGTGGCTCGCGTACGGCGCGCTACTCGTTGTCGCCGGCTACATGCACGAGATGACGACGCTGGTCATTGCCTGTCACGCGGTCACGCTTGGCCTCGCCCGCGTGCGCCTGCGGCTGGTCGGAGCGTGGTTGGCCACGGCTGTCGCTGCGGGCTTGGCCCTCCTGCCCATCATCGTGATCAGCCATGAACAGGAGCACCAGCTCAGCTGGATCAGACCGATCAGCGGCAAGGATGTCACGTCGCTCATCACCGACTTCTTCGGCCCTTCCCGCGTAGCCGTAACCATCATGCTGGCTCTCGTCGCACTCGGTGCGCTGCTGCCGTCGCGGCAGACGCAGCACCGGATCACGCTGCGCAATGTCGCATTGCCGCTGTTCCTCCTGCCGGCGATTCTGCTCATGGGCGAGTCGCTCATATCTACCCCGCTCTACGGCGGTCCGCGCTACATCCTGTTCTCGCTGCCCGCCGGGATCATGCTGGCCGCGTCGGGGCTGCACCAGATCGTCCTGGCGGTCGCCCGCGTGGACTTCCGACGGCAGTGCATCGCGGCGGTCGCCTTGGTGTCGGTCATCTTCGTTGCCCAGGGACACCAGCTTGTGCAATTGCAAGAGGCTGCGGGCTACCCGCAGAACTATGGCGCTGTCGCTGCGTACATCGCCAGGCATTCCCAGCGCGGCGATGGAGAGCTGCTCATCACCGCGGGATACGAACTCGCCCCACTCGGCTATCCGCATGCCTACCGCAAGGTGACGAACCTGGCGCTAGCCGAATCGCCGTATGCCTCGGCCCGCTACTACGGAGTCCGCAAACCGATGGCCGAAGTGCACGCGGACATGCTGCAACACGAGCGCATCTGGGTGATCGGAAAGCTGCACGCATCGCAATACCGTCGCAAGTACGGCATGGAGTTGAGGATCCTGCACCTGCACTTCCGCGTCGCAAAGACGGTGAAGTTCAGTGGTGCCGAGGTCGCGCTCTACAAGAAGATCAACAATGGGCATCTAAGCGCTGCGCACTCGCAAACACTGCAGTCGTAACGCTCGTCAGCGGGGCAGGCTGAGCCGCCGCCAAGTACGACCGCCATCGGCTGACGCGAACAGCGCTGAGGAGTTCCAGCATCGGGACTTGCCTTGTCGATACCCGTTCACCTCTCCGGGCGCCCAGAGATGACGCGTGTCCGCCGCGTAGAGGGCGTCGCGTATGCGTGTTGCTGGCTTGTCGTATCGACCAACCGTCGGCTACCGCGTGACAACACCCACGTGATGTTCCCCGACTCGGGCGCCGACGGCTGAGAGCGCAGCACTGCCTCAAATCGAGACGCAGGTCCGGTGGCGAATGCATAACTCTCGTCGCTGTGCTCGCTCGGGACGAACCGGACCGTCCACTTTGTCACCTGGCGTGCACGCGCATAGATCGCGACGCCCGCACTCGCTCCCTGGACCCGAGTTGTGATCGCGGCTGCGCCGCTCGCCCTGCGGCATGGGCAAGCGCAGCTTCACCCAGCTGCGGCCACCGTCGTGGCTGACCCGCCGCCCACACCGCGCGCCACACCGGTCGAGACACCATCGTCCGTCCCTCCCGAAGCATCGACCTCTGCCTTACTGACGCCGGGGCCGCGACGGCTGTTGCACGTCACTACTGATCAGCTCGCGCAACCGAGAAGGTTTGCAATATTGCTGAATGTGGGCGCAGGTCAGTCCACTCGCCGTTCATCTCGTAGATCGCGACGGCACTCGTCGGATACCCAGCACGCAGCGCTTCGGTCGCGTCAGGGTCGCCATTGCCGTCGTCGAGTGCATGGGCAAGCTGTTCGAAGGACGGATTGTGGCCGACGAGGGCAAGCGTCGCGACGCCTTCCGGACTGTCGCGGATGACATCGAGCAGCCCGTCGACCTCGTTGTCGTAGATCCGATCGTCGACCGTGAGTTCAGCGACATCGGCCAGCTCAGCCTGCGCACCGTTCCACGTCTGGCGCGCTCGCAAGGCCGGCGACACCACTACCCGGTCAGGGGCAATCCCTTGCTGCCGCAGAAGCGTGCCGATCGCGCCGGCATCGCGCCGTCCGCGATCAGTCAGCGCACGCTCGATGTCGACCGGACCCTGCTCGGTCTTGGCGTGCCGGATCAGCACCAAGCGCCCTGGCATCAGAAGCCGCGCAGCTTCGTGACCCGCACCCGAATCGGCACGGAGTACTTGTCCGCGAACGTATGCGGATCGGACATGCGCGCGATCTGGTCGGCGTACTTGGCCAGGTAGGTCTCGTTCTGATCGACGGGCGGAATGTCGAGCGCCTGCTCGGCCGCGCCGGTAAGCACGACGATGTCGCCGCCACGACCGTTGCCGTCGAAATGCAACGAGACCCGCGGACGGGCTGCGATGTGTTCGAGGCGCTTGGCGTCGTTGGCGTTGTAGATCAACACCGTGTCAGCGTCCTCGTCCCAGAGGAACCACACCGGATTGGGCTGTGGCGTGCGGTCGGCACCGGTCGTGGTGAGCCAGATGACGATCTCGTCCTGCAAGCGATGACGAGCCCGAGTTCCGAAGTCTGAATCAGGGATGGCAACCATAGGACGAGCCTAATCACCAGCCGAGTTCATGCAGCCTGTCATCACCGATTCCGAAGTGGTGACCGACTTCGTGGACGATCGTGCGTCGGACCTCATCGATGACCTGTTCCTCGCTGTGGCACATGGCGAGGATCGCCCTGCGGAAGATGGTGATCCGGTCGGGCATGACTCCTGAGTACTGGTGAGTACGGGCGGTGAGCGGTACGCCCTGATACAGGCCGAGCAGCGACCCGTCTCCGCCGTCCTCGTCGACGGTGACCGCGACGTTGCGCATGAGCTTTCCCAGCGCTGGCGGCAGGCTGTCGAGGGCCTCGCCGACCATCGCCTCGAACTGGTCGACCGGTACGTCGATCAGCGCACGTGCCCGTCGCCGGTGACGATCCACTTGGCCGACGTGAGCTCGGCGAGACCCATCGGGCCACGCGCGTGCATCTTCTGCGTCGAGATCCCGATCTCGGCGCCGAAGCCGAACTCGGCACCGTCGGTGAACCGGGTCGACGCGTTGACCATCACCGCAGCCGAATCGACCCGCGCCACGAACCGCCTGGCGGTGTCGAGATCGCGCGTCACGATCGCCTCGGTGTGGCCCGACGACCATCGCCTGATGTGCGCGATCGCTTCGTCGACATCGGTGACGACCCGGGCGGCCATATCCAACGAAAGGTACTCACGTTCCCAGTCGTCGTCGCTGGCCGGCTGCACGCCCTCGAACGCGGCGAACGCCTCGTCGCCGTGCACGACCACGCCGCACGTCTGCAGTGCTGACGTGATGCGCGGCAAGAACTCGTCGGCGATGTCGCGATGCACTAGCAGCGTCTCGGCCGAGTTGCACACGCTTACCCGCGACGTCTTCGAATTCACCACAATGCGCTCGGCCATATCGAGATCTGCATTGGTGTCGACGTAGACGTGCACGTTGCCGACACCGGTCTCGATCACCGGAACCGTCGCGTTCTCGACAACGAAGTTGATCAGCCCGGCGCCGCCGCGCGGGATGATGAGATCGACCAGCCCGCGGGCACGCAGCAGATGGCCGACGCTGGCGCGGTCGGTCCCCGGCACCAATTGCACCGAGTCGCGCGGCAGGCCGGCCTTCTCGGCGCCAGTCGCGAGCACCTCGACGAGCGCGGTGTTCGACTCGTAGGCCGAGGCCGATCCGCGCAACAGAGCGGCATTGCCGCTCTTGAGCGCGAGCCCGGCGGCATCAACGGTCACATTGGGACGGGCTTCGTAGATCATCGCGAGCACACCGAACGGCACGCGCACCTGGCGGATCTCGAGACCATTGGGCTGGACGTAGCCGCGCAGCACCTCACCCACCGGATCCGGAAGACCGGCGACATCGCGCAGCCCTTGTGCCATCGCGGCCACCCGCTCGAGGTTCAGGCTAAGCCGGTCGAGCAGGCTTTCGGCAATGCCGGCGGCCCGGCCGGCGTCGACATCGCGCGCGTTCGCGCGCAGAACGGTCTCAGTAGCGTCATCGAGCGCGTCGGCCATCGCGTGCAGTGCTGCGTCCTTGACGGCGCGGCTGGCCGGCGCCAGCTCAGCCGCGGCCTCGCGGGCACGCGCGGCGACGGCGCGCACGTCGGCTTCGGTCGCGGTCTGTTCGCTCACTCCGTCAGGCTAACCCGCACTGCTAACCGCAGCGGGTCAACCTGGCCCGCGACGGAACCGCCGGATGTTCGCGCCCGGCGCGGTGCGGAAGTACTCGCGCACAACGGGCCGCGTGACGAAATAGAGCAACCCGGCGAGGATGAGCGACTGCAACACCTGCTCGACCCGGATCCACGCCGGATACGGAGTCAGCCACAGCAGGCCCAGCGCGATGATGCCGGCGATGCCGAGGAAGATCACCCGGCGATACGCCCAGCGGCGGCCTCTGACCAACGCGCGGACCAGGAAGGCGTAGACAACGCTCGCGACCACGTTGCCCAGCACCCGTCCCCAGATGCTGTTCTCGTACACGCCGTGCAACTGCCGCCGCAGCGCCGGATCGGTGATGTGCCGATGGTCGAGCTGGTAGGTGATGATCGAGTCCTTGAACGTGAACACCAGCACCGTCAGCAGGACTGACATCGCCAGGTTTGCCAGCAGGAAGCCGAGCACCGGCCGCAGCGCCGACGGCGGTGGCACTTGCGCGACCGGAGCAGGCAGCGGTGCAGGCGGCATCGCGGGATAGCTCACGGGATGATCAAACCCCAGCTAGGTGAGCGACGCGAGTCGGTTACCGCCTGGCTGGCCGCGCGAGGCTTCTCACAGCAGCACCAGATCGTCACGGTGCACCACCTCGCGCCGGAACTCGGCCGGCAGCTCGGCGGTCTTGTGACCGAGCAGCGCCGGCAGGTCGGCGGCGTCGTAGCCGACCAGCCCGCGCGCGACGACCGACCCGTCGGGCCCGGCCAGCTCGACTGGCTCACCCGAGTAGAAGTCGCCGGTCACCGCAGTCACGCCCGCAGGCAGCAGCGACATCCTGCGCTGGACGATCGCGGCCACCGCGCCTGCGTCGAGCACGAGCCGCCCGCGCGGCGTGGTCGCATAACGCAGCCAGAACAGCCGTGACGCGGAGCGATCGCCGGCGGGATGGAAGAACGTCCCCGTCTCGCCGCGCAGCGCTGGCTTGACGGCGGATGACGCGGCGAGCAGCACCGGGATCCCTTCGCTGGTCGCGATGGCAGCCGCGTCGATCTTCGTGACCATGCCGCCGGAGCCGACGTGGCTGCCCGACCGTGACACGTCTACACCGGCCAGCTCGGCCATCGACACCACCTCGGCGATGTAGCGCGACTCGGGGCGGCCCGGCTTGCCGGTATAGAGCCCGTCGACGTCGGAGAGCAGCACGAGCGCGTTGGCCTGCACAAGATGCGCGACCAGCGCGGCGAGGCGATCGTTGTCGCCGAAGCGGATCTCGTGGGTCGCGACGGTGTCGTTCTCGTTCACGATCGGGATGACGCCGAGGGCGAGCAGGCGCTCGAGCGTGCGGTCGGCATTGCGGTAGTGG
>DASRSG010000150.1:0-11249 GCA_035656595.1 Jatrophihabitantaceae bacterium
CTCACCCTCCGGGCCGACGAGGCGTACCTCGGGGACGCGGATCCGGTCGTTGATCCTGGGTTCGGAACTGATGGGACCTCCAAGGTCGGTGCTGTGGTAGTCGTGCAGCGACGCGCTGCCCGCCGTTTTCCGGACGAGAAAGGCCCCGCTACGCCAGTGCGTACGGGGCCCATCGCTTCGACCGGTCCGCCGCCGTGCGGTTGCACGACAGTGCCGGGCGGCGGGTAGCCGCGCGGCTCGGACCGGAACCCGGCGCGCAAATTTCTCTACGGCACGGGTGGGAGGCGGTGAGGCTTCCGCTTGCACACCCCCGCGGAGAGCGGGAGCTGGTCGCAGTGACAGGGTATCAGCGTGGCCGATATCGATCCAAAATCCGCGACCGGTAGTGAAACGGCAGAGGGGACGTCCGGAATTCCCGGCAGTTCCTCGCGCCCGCATCCGGCCGACGCGATACCGCTGCCGGCGCACGGCTTCGCCACCCTCGACGACGTCCCTGTGCGTGAGCTGGGCTCGGTTCCGGCCACCGAGGTGATCACCCGCGCCGCAGTCTTGCTGCTCAGCTCGTCGGCCGAGAAGCTCGGCTTGGCACCGAACGGCGAGCCGAACCTCGATCTGGACGAGGCGCGCCGGCTGATCACGGCGCTGGCCGGGCTGCTGGCCGCCTCGCAGGAATATCTCGGTGCACACCGCCAACCGCTGCGCGAGGGCCTGAAGTCGGTGCAGCATGCCTTCCGGGCGGCTTCGCGCTACCCCGACGAGCCGGGTCAGGGCCCCGGCGAGCAATACCTGGCCTAGCCGTCGATGCCAGGAGTCGCACGCGTCGGAATCTCCGGCTGGACGTATCCGCCTTGGCGTGGCGTCTTCTACCCCAGGGGTCTGCCGCATCGCCGGGAGCTCGAATACGTCGCCGAGCAGCTGTCCACAGTCGAAATCAACGGGTCGTTCTACGCCCTGCAGAAGCCCTCGAGCTACCTGAGCTGGTATCAGCAGACGCCGGCCGAGTTCGTCTTCTCGGTCAAGGGCGGCCGCTTCATCACGCATATGAAGAAGCTCTCCGACGTCGAGACGCCGCTGGCGAACTTCTTCGCCTCTGGGCTGCTGGCTCTGCGCGAGAAGCTCGGGCCGATCCTCTGGCAGCTGCCCCCGACGCTGGGCTTCGACGCCGACCGGTTGCGTAGATTCTTCGCGCTCCTCCCCCGCTCGAGCGGCGAGGCGATGTGGCTGGCGCGCCGGCACGACGAGCGGATGAAGGACCGCGCGCTCACCGACACCGACATCGACCGTCCGATGCGACACGCGCTCGAGGTGCGGCACCGCAGCTTCCTCGACCCAGGTTTCGTTCCGCTGCTGCGCGAGCACGGCATTGCGGTCGTCGTCGCCGACACGGCGGGCAAGTGGCCACTGATTCCGGAAGTGACCGCCGACTTCGTCTACGTGCGCCTGCACGGCGACAAGGAGCTGTACACCAGCGGCTACTCCGAACCGGCGCTTGACCGGTGGGCAACCTTGATCAGACGCTGGACCGGTGACGGGGCGGCCGAGCGCGACGCCTTCGTGTACTTCGACAACGACGTGAAGGTGAAGGCGCCCTTCGACGCGCTCGCACTTGCCGAGAGGCTGCGCTGATCGGTCACTCTTCGGGCGGCGCGGACGGCATCCTTTCCCCGATCAGGTCCATTACGGACGAGTCGGTCAGCGTCGTGACGTCACCGAGCTCGCGGTGATCGGCCACATCGCGCAGCAGCCGGCGCATGATCTTGCCCGACCGCGTCTTCGGCAGTTCGGCCACGATCATGATCTGGCGCGGCTTCGCGATCGCGCCGATCTCCTTGGCCACGTGGTTTCGCAGCGTCTTGACGAGCTCCTCGCCCTCTGACTCCTCCGTCGGGCCCGACCCGCGCAGGATGACGAACGCGACGATGCCCTGCCCGGTGGTCGGGTCGGTCGCGCCGACGACCGCCGCCTCGGCGACCGACGGATGCGAGACCAGGGCCGACTCGACCTCGGTGGTCGAGATGCGGTGCCCGGAAATGTTCATCACGTCATCGACGCGACCGAGCAGCCACAGATCGCCCTCGTCGTCCTTCTTCGCGCCATCACCGGCGAAGTAGTTTCCCTGCTCGGCGAACCGCGACCAGTAGGTCTCCTTGAACCGGTCAAGGTCACCCCAGATGCCGCGGGTCATCGCCGGCCACGGTTCGGTCAGCACCAGCAGGCCACCGCCGCCGTTCGGGACGCCGTTGCCTTCGTTGTCGACGACGTCAGCACTGACACCTGGCAACGCCTTCATGGCCGAACCAGGCTTGGCTGCGGTCACGCCGGGAAGCGGGCTGATCATGATCGCGCCGGTCTCGGTCTGCCACCACGTGTCGACGACCGGACACCTGTCGCCACCGATGTTGAGCCGGTACCACATCCACGCTTCGGGGTTGATCGGTTCACCGACCGACCCGAGCAGCCGCAGCGAGGACAGGTCGTGTGCCTTGGGGATGTCCTCGCCCCACTTCATGAACGTGCGGATCGTGGTCGGCGCGGTGTACAAGATCGTGATCTTGTACTTCTCGATCATCTCCCACCAGCGGTGCTCGTTCGGGGTGTTGGGCGTGCCCTCGTACATGAACGAGGTCGCCCGATTGGCTAGCGGGCCGTAGACGATGTAGCTGTGCCCGGTGACCCAACCGATGTCCGCCCCGCACCAGTACAGATCCTGGTCCGGCTTCAGATCGAACACGGCATGGTGGGTATAGGCGACCTGGGTCAGATAGCCGCCGGACGTGTGCAGGATGCCCTTCGGCTTGCCGGTCGTGCCTGACGTGTACATCACGTAGAGCGGGTGTTCTGAGTCGAACGCCTCCGGGGTGTGCTCGGTCGACTGCTTGTCGACCACGTCATGCCACCAGACATCGCGGCCCTCGGTCCACGCGGTGTCCTGCTCGGTGCGCTTGACGACGAGAACGGACCGCACGTCGGGACACTTCTCGAGCGCCTCGTCGACCGCCGGCTTGAGCGCGGAGGCCGCCCCGCGCCGGTAGCCGCCGTCGGCGGTGATCACCACACGGGCATCGCAGTCGATGATGCGGTCAGAGAGCGCAGTCGAGGAGAACCCGCCGAACACCACGGTGTGCGGAGCGCCGAGCCGGGCGCAGGCGAGCATCGCGATCACCGTCTCGGGGATCATCGGCAGGTAGATCGCGATGCGATCCCCTGCCTTGACCCCCAGTTCGGTCAGCGCGTTGGCCGCCTTGCACACCTCGTCCTTAAGGTCGGCATAGGTGATCGACCTGGTGTCCCCCGGCTCGCCCTCCCAGTGGTAGGCGACCTGGTCACCATGACCGTCCTCGACATGCCGGTCGACGCAGTTGTAGGCGACGTTCAGCTTGCCACCCACGAACCACTTTGCGACCGGCGCGCCGGACCAGTCGAGGACCTCGCTCCACTTGGTATCCCACGTCAGCCGCTCAGCCTGTTTCGCCCAGAACGCGAGCCGGTCCTTGGCCGCCTCGTCGTAAGCGTCGGCCTTGACGTTCGCGTTCGCGGCGAAGTCGTCCGGCGGCGGGAACTTGCGCTCTTCGTGCAGCAGATTCGACAGCGTTTCGCTCATGTTCTGAACCTATCCCCCGATCGCTGCGAACACGATGCCAGTACTGATGTCGATGCCGGTCACGCCCGCGGGAAGACCGGGAACACGACCCGCTTGAACGTCGAGTTGGTGACCGCGGCACAGGACGTGTACCAGGCGGCCAGTGCGGTGATGAGCCCGATCCATCCGCCGATGTGAATCCACGCGTTGCTGTTCTTCTCGAAGTCGGTGACGCTCTCGGAAAGGAATCCGATAGCCAGCGTCAGGAAGGCCAACGTCAGCAACACGAACACAGTCAGGACCGCACCGCTCACCCGGGTCGCAGCGATCGACATGTAGGCCGTGAAGATCGTCCAGACCAGCAGGTAAACGCCGATGCCGTGCAAGAGATCGGTCGGGGCCGCCTTGGGCAGATGGGTCAGCAGCCACCAGAACGAAAGCCAGAACGCGCCATAGGACGAGAACGCGACCGCACCGAACGTGTTGCCCTTGGTGAACTCCCACATACCGGCCAGGAGCTGGGCGAGGCCGCCGTAGAAGAAGGCAAGTCCGAACACGACGCCGGTAACCGATGCGCCGAGCATGTTCGTGTTCACCACGGACAGGAAGAACGTCGTGCCGGCGAAGCCGGCCAGGCCGAGTGGCCCAGGGTCGGCGATACCCGACCCGACGCTGAGCGGTGGATTGACGGCAGTGTTCTGTGGGGGAACCTGCTGTGCCATAGCGGTCTCCTCTCGCCCCGGCACGATGCACGGGCTGTAAACGACCGTGCCAGCACCGGAGCAGCGCAGCGATGATCAGTCGTCCGGCGCGGCAGACCCTGCGACATGCGGCGCCCGGCGCACGACGAACGGTCGGCTCAGGACGACGAGCGGTCGGCGTAGCGCAACTCGGCGATCAGCGATTCGGGCGCGTGCAGCCGCACCATCACCCGCCCGACGCCGGCCGGCACGCGCCGGCGCGTTGCCAGCGAGACCGCGATCATCACGATGAAGGTGATCGGAACCGCCCAGGCTGCCGGTTGGGCCAGCAGCGCGCCCCACCAGCCGTCGGCGTCGCCGCCGACGATCGTCACGAGCACGGCACTGATCGCGAGCACCCCGCCCGCGGCAAGGCCGGCCAGGGTGCCGGCCGCGGTGAGGCGCGGCCACCAGATGCCGAGTACGAGCAGCGGGCAGAACGTCGCGGCCGCGACCGCAAAGGCGAGCCCGACGACGGCCGCCAGTCCCAGATGACCACTCGGCAGGCTGAACAGGTAGGGCACCGCTATCGCCACGATCGCGCTCAGCCGGAACGACCGGATGCGTTGCGCGCGCGGGCGATCACGGGCTCTGCGCAACATGTCTTGGGAGAGCACGCCGGCGACGGAGACAGTCAGCCCGGATGCCGTCGACAGGAACGCGGCGAATGCGCCGGCGGTCACCAGGGCACCGAGCAGCACTCCGGGCAGGCCGGGAAGCATGCGCTCAGGCAGCAGTAACGCGGTCGCGTCGGTGTCGCCGGTCAGCAGCAGGTCCGGCGCGTACACCCGACCGAACCCGCCGAACAGGGTAGGAAGCAGGTAGAACGAGGACAGCAGCCCGATCACGACGAGCGTGGTGCGCCGGGTATCCCGTCCGTCCGGATTGGTGTAGAAGCGCACGAGCACATGCGGCAGCCCCATCGTCCCGAGGCAGATGGCGAGGATGAGCGAGAGGGTTGCGTACAAGGGGTGATCCTGCCCCGACCCGAGCGGGCGGATCCACGACTCGTTGCGTTGCGCGGGAAGTGACGTGACGACCGGGATGACATCTCCACGATGCAGCACGACACGGGTTCCGGCGCCGAGCCGGTGCTGCCCCGCAGTCAGTCGGGTCGCTCCAACCGTCGAAACGCCGTCGACCACGCCGTGCATCTCCAGCGATTCGGCGACGGGCACACGCACGGTGGTCGCCGAACCGATTTGCACGGTCGCATCGCGCGGCGCGGTTGGATAGCCGTGCGCGACACCATCGTCGCGGTGCTGCCAGACCGCCAACAGGACGAACGCGGGAATCAGCAACGCCGCGAACTTCAACCAGAACTGAAGCGCCTGCACGAACGTGATCGATCGCATCCCGCCGGCAGCGACCGCCACGATCACCACGCCGCACACGATCAACCCGCCCAGCCACGACGGTGCGCCGGTCTGAGTGGCCAGCGTCAGCCCGGCGCCCTGCAGCTGCGGCACGAGATAGAGCCAACCGATCAGCACGACGAGCACGCTCGCGGCCCGACGCACTGCGCGTGAATCGAGCCTGATCTCGGCGAAGTCGGGCAACGTGTACGCCCCGCTGCGGCGCAACGGCGCGGCCACCAAGGCCAGCAGCACGAGGTATCCAGCGGTGTAGCAGACCGGATACCAGAGCACGTCGTAGCCGTAGGCCAGGATCAGCCCGGCAATGCCGAGATACGACGCTGCCGACAGGTATTCGCCACCGATCGCGGCCGCGTTCCATCGTGGCGTGACCGCTCGAGCGGCTACATAGAAGTCGCCGGTGCTGCGAGCACGGCGCAAGCCACGAGAGCCCGCGACAGTGGTTGCCACCGCGACGAGCGTGACTGCTGTGATCGCCGCACCGTGGCTCATGACAGGCTCACGTCGCGGTCATGTCGCTCTGATGTGGGCGGCGCGGGATCGATCGGCTGATTCGGGCGCCGGACGAGTTCGATGAACCCGCGTTCATTGCGCTCGGCCTGCCGTACCGTGTAGATCGCAATCGCGATCAATAACGGATAGATGCCGATAGCGAGCACCAGCCACGGCACGGGCAGCCCGAAGAGATGCATTCGGTCCAGGTTCGTGGCCAATGCGCCGAACACCGCGATGCCACCGAGCAGCGCGGCGACCAGGCCACACACGATCACGCCGAGCCGCCGCTGGCTACGGATCAGCGAGCCCATGTAAACCTCGCCCAGCGCGGTCTGCTCCTCGATTTCGCGGGAGGCCGGTCGGATCGGTGCGCGGCGGGCGGCCTCGGTGCGCGGATGGGTGATTCGCACGCGCCGCAACGGCTCGCTGGTCATACGTCGCTCAACCGGTCACGCAGCTCGCGAGTGTGGCGGCGGCTGACCGGCAGCTCGACCTCGCCGAGCAGCACGCTCATCCGTCCGTCCACCGTGCGGATCTCGTCCACGTGCGCGAGGCAGATCAGTGTGCTGCGGTGGATGCGGACGAACCCGGCAGCGGCCCACCGCTCCTCGAGCACTGACAGCGGGGTCCGCAGCAGATGGCTCTGCGTTGCAGTATGCAGCCGGGCGTAGTCGCCGTGCGCCTCGACGTAGCGCACCTGCGAGCGCCGGACGAAGCGGGTCACGCCGGCCAACTCGACCGGGATCGTTTCGTCCTCAGCAGGGCTCGGGTCCGCGCCGGACTGCACCACCCGTCGTACCGCCTCCGCGACCCGGCTGGCCCGGACCGGTTTCATCACGTAGTCGGTCGCTCGCAAGTCGAACGCGTCGACCGCATGGTCGTCGTACGCGGTGACGAACACGATCTGCGGACGATCAGCGAATCGGGTGACGATGCGGGCCAGTTCCATCCCGTCAAGTGCCGGCATCTTGATGTCGCAGAAGATGACGTCGACCGGCTCGTCGGTGAGCAGTTTGAGGGCGACTGCGGCATTGCCGGCACAGCGCACCGAACCGACCCGGGGATCCTCGGCCAGCAGGAAGGCCAGCTCGTCACGGGCTGGGGCCTCGTCGTCGACGACGAGGACCCGCAGTAGATCGACCGGATCGGTGATCACGACGGGAACCTACCTTGCCGCATGTACTCCCGGTGCGAACTTCGGCACCCGGAACGACACCTTGGTTCCCGCGCGCGGCGCGGTTTCGACGACCAGGCCGTACCCATCGCCGAAGACATGTCGCAGCCGGGCGTCGACGTTGCCCAGGCCGATCGAGCTCACGCTGCTCTCATTGGCCAACGCGGCCCTAATCACGTCCGGATCTGCTCCCGCACCGTCGTCCTCGACGGTGATCGCGGCGTCGGTCCCGTCGTCCCGCGCGCTGATCGAAATGGTGACGACTTCGGCCTCGGCGTCGAGCCCGTGCCGCACAGCGTTCTCGACAAGGGGTTGCACGACGAGGAACGGCACGGCAATCGGCAGCACTTCGGGTGCGACCAGCAGCGAGACGCGCAGCCGGTCGCCGAACCGGGCTTGTTCGAGAACGAGGTACCGCTCGGTGTTGCGCAACTCGTCGGCGAGCGTGGCGAACTCACCGCCGCGGCGCAGCGCGTATCGGGTGAAGTCGGCGAATTCCAGCAGCAGGTCGCGGGCCCGGTCGGGGTCGGTTCTGGTGAAGGACGCGATCGCGGTCAACGAGTTGTAGATGAAGTGCGGGCTGATCTGTGCCCGCAGCGCGCGCAACTCAGCTTCCATCAGCATCCGCCGCTGCGCCTCGGCGCTGCCGAGTTCGAGCTGTCCCGAGACCCAGTTCGCCACCTCCTCGACCGCACGCACGAGCATCGCCGTGCTCTCCCGCGAGTAGGCGACCAAGGCACCGACCACGGCATCTCCGTCGACCACCGCCGATGCCACGGCGTGACGTACCGGGCAATCCGGGGCGCCGCAGCCCACCTCGCGTGGCCCGAGCACGGTGGTGCGTCCTGATTCGAGCACCGGTTGCGCGTGCACCCAGGCGTGCTGGCCGTGGTGATGGCTCGGGCCGTCAACCGCCAAGGTGTGCGCACGATCGGTCAAGGCCACCGCGGACGCACCAAGCAGGGCGCGCAGATGTCGTACCGCGCGCTGCGCTCCAGCTTCGGTCAGGCCTTCCCGCAGGCCGGGCGCGGCCAGGCCGGCGGTGTGCAGCGCGGTGAACGTGCGGCGCCCGGCCGAGGTGCCGAGGTCGCGCCGCCGGTAGATCAGATAGACACCGCATGCCGCGACGAGCACGAGGGCGGCGGCACCGAGCAGCGGCAGCACGGCGAGCTGTCAGGACTTCGCCGGATGTGTCGCCGCGAACAGCGCACGCAGCTCGTTCATCGCCTGCACGGCCTGTTCCTTGTCCCACCGTTGAATCGCATAGATCGCCAGGGTTTCCTCACCGGGCAGCACGAGTTGCGCGAAGCGCACCTTCGACGGGAATCGCACGTCGACCACGACATCCCAGGGAATCACGCGATAGTTGCCTAGGAATGACCGGAGCCGGATCGCCTTGTCGTCGGCGATCATCCGCGGGTAGGTCGGCATGATCAGCAGCAACGCACACACGATGCCGACCACGACGGTGCCGACCTGATCCTTGTCGTTGAAGTCGGCACCGGCGTTGTAGCGCTTCATCACCAGCGCGGTGACCACGAAGACGACCAAGACCAATCCCGATGCCGCCCAAGCGATGTTGGCGGTGAAATGCGGTCGTGCCCGGACCTGTGTCGCAGCCATTAGAGCCGGCACGCGTGGATGTCGGTGACGAGAATGCCGCGGGCCCCGAGATCCCACAGCTCGTCCATGATCTGGTTGGTGGTCTTGCGCTCGACCATCGATCGCACCGCTGACCAGCCCTTGTGATGTAGCGGCGATACCGTCGGTGATTCGAACCCCGGTGTGATCGCGACAGCCTTGTCGACGAGCTCGTTGGGGATGTCGTAGTCCATCAACACGTACTGCCGCGCGATGATCACGCCCTGCAGGCGCCGCACGAGCTGGTCGACGCGCGGGTTGGCAGGACTGCCCTGCCGGCGGACCAGCACTGCCTGGCTGGTCAGCAAGGGCTCACCGAATATCTCGAGGCCGGCGTTGCGCAACGTGGTGCCGGTCGATACGACATCGGCGATCACATCGGCGACGTCGAGGCGCACCGCCGTTTCAACCGCGCCATCAAGGCTGATCAGTTCCGCGCTGACGCCCTGCGCGCGCAGGTATGCCGCGACGACGCCCGGATACGCGGTAGCGATGCGCTTGCCCTCAAGATCCTGCACGGTGCGCGCGACATCCGGACGCCCAGCGAACCGGAACGTCGATCCGGCGAAGCCGAGCGGCAGGATCGCCTCGGCGTGCGCGCCGGAATCGAGCAGCAGATCTTCGCCGGTGATGCCGACGTCGAGCCGCCCCGACCCGACATAGATGGCGATGTCGCGGGGGCGGAGGAAGAAGAACTCGGTGTCGTTCTCTGCGTCGATCAAGACGAGTTCGCGACTATCGGAGCGCTGGCGGTATCCCGCCTCGGTCAGCATCTGACTGGCCGGATCGGACAGCGACCCCTTGTTCGGAACAGCTATGCGGAGCATGGCTTTCTCTCTATGAGTGGGACCAGGACGGGATGCGCCTACAGATGTCGGTAGACGTCATCAAGTCCGATCCCCTTGCCCAGCATCATCACTTGCAGGCGGTACAGCAGCTGGCTGATCTCCTCGGCAGTGCGCTCGGCAGACTCGTGCTCGGCCGCCATCCATACCTCGGCGGCTTCCTCGACGACCTTCTTGCCCTGCGCGTGCACGCCTGCGTCCAGCGCCTCGACCGTCGCCGAGCCGGACGGGCGGGTGCGCTGCCGCTCAGTGAGCTCGGCGAACAGCTGGTCGAAGGTCTTCATCTCGATTGTCGAGCCTACCGGCGCTGCGGAATCGAGGCCGGTCAGGCAAGTCCGGGTGGGTAAGCCCACGTCGTCGGCAGGGTGAGATCGGCCGTGCTCATGGCGATGTCGTAGTCGCAAATGCGAAACCCGCTGCGCAGCAAGGGGGCGACGATCGGGTGTTCAGCAGCACTGCGGCGACCGGCGTCGTACCGGATCGCTGCCAGGTCGGCAGATCCAGCTGGGTGTACCTGCGCCGCGGCGGGTCGGCGCACGCTTCTATCGTGCCGGATGGCTCTATCCTCGCCGCATGGCCGCAGCCCTTCCAGCCCCGGCGCCACCCGCGACGACCATCGCCGAGGTCATCGCGCGGATGCAGGCGATCGACGAGGCGCTCCCCGCGACCGACGGCGTGGCGTGTTTCAACCGGATGTACCTGCAGGTCACGCTCGGTGTTGCCCAGCAGGTGCAGGCAGCCGCGTTCGCTGACCCGCACTTTGTCGCGCAACTGGACGTCGTATTCGCGAACCTGTACTTCGCCGCGATCGACTCGCTCAGCGCGCCGGCATCGACCATGCCGCTCGCCTGGCAACCGTTGCTCGAAGCGCGCGGCACCGCCGGGATCGAACCGATCCAGTTCGCCCTCGCCGGGATGAACGCCCACATCAATCACGACCTGCCGATCGCGGTGGTGTCGACGTGCACCGGCCTGGATTCGGCACCGACCGCGGCTGGACGGCACGCCGACTACCAGCAGATCGACGCATTGCTCGGCGCAGCCGAGCAGTCGGTCCGCGAGTCTTTCGAGTCGAAACGGCTCGCCGAAGCAGACGCACACGTCGCCGCAGTCGCCAACCTCGTCGGGAACTGGAGCATCACCGCCGCGCGAGACGTGGCCTGGGATACCGCCCTGGCGCTGTGGGAAGTACGCCACCACGACACGGTCTCGGCCCTGGTCACCGGCGCGCTCGCGCGCTCGGTCGGTCTGGCCAGCCGGATGCTGCTCGTCGCGGTCTGATCCCGGGCCGGATGCCAGATGTCGGTGCCGACCGCGATAATCGGATCATGAGGCCACCCGGCCACGAGAACGTGGCGACCGTGCTGGTGGATCCGGCTGTGCTCGACGATTTCGAGC
>DASRSG010000151.1:0-26596 GCA_035656595.1 Jatrophihabitantaceae bacterium
CGCTTCGTCAACGTCGATCACTACGACCGGGTAGCTTTCGTCGCCCTGCTCGGCAGCGAGATCATCGCGGTTGGCCGCTACGAGCGCGAGGAGGCGAACAACGCTGAGGTCGCATTCGTCGTCGCCGACGCACATCAAGGCCGCGGCATCGGATCAGTGCTGCTCGAGCATCTCGCGGCAGCGGCGCGCGAATCGGGCGTGCGCCTGTTCACCGCGGTGGTGCTCGCCGAGAACACCGGCATGGTGCGCGTCTTCCGCGACGCGGGCTATGAAACGAAACGCCATCTCGAGCACGGTGAGATCACCCTCGAGTTCGCGGTGGACGAGACCGCGATGACCGAGATGGTGATGCGCGAGCGCGAGCAACGCGCCGAGGCCCGCTCGATCAAACGGCTGCTCTACCCGCGTTCGGTCGCGGTGGTCGGCGCGAGCAACGACGCCGGCAAGGTGGGCCATGCGGTGTTCGCGAACCTGCTGCGGATGGGTTTCGACGGACTGCTCTACCCGATCAACCCGGAAGCTCCGCACGTCGGTGGCGTGCCCGCGTATCGCTCGGTAGTCGACGTGCCGGGCGAGGTCGATCTCGTCGTGGTCGCCGTGCCGGCCGGTGCGGTACCGGAGATCGTCGCCCAGTGCGCCAACCGCGACGTGCGCGGTCTCGTGGTGCTCAGCGGCGGGTTCGGGGAGCGCGGCACCGACGAGGAACGTGCCGCCGGACGGGCCGCGCAGCGCGAGATGGTCAGCGAGGCGCGAGCGAACGGCATGCGGGTCGTTGGGCCGAACTGCCTCGGCATCATCAACACTGACAGCACGGTTCGCCTCAACGCCTCGCTGGCGCCGCTTCCGCCCTTGGCCGGGCGCGCCGGCTTCTTCGCGCAGTCGGGCGCGCTCGGCGTGGCGGTGCTCGGCGAGGCGGCGCGACGCGGCATCGGGGTGTCGACCTTCGTCTCTGCGGGCAGTCGCGCGGACGTGTCCGGCAACGATCTGCTGCAGTTCTGGGAGACCGACGAGCACACCGACGTCGTGCTGATGTACCTCGAGTCGTTCGGCAACCCGCGCAAGTTCGCCCGGCTGGCGCGCCGGCTCGGACGTCGCAAGCCGATCGTCGCGGTCAACAGCGGTGCGGGCACGGTCGTCGCCGGACTCGAGACCACGTCGGTCGAGCTGCCCGACGACAGTGCGCGCGCACTGTTCGAGCGATCCGGCGTAATTCGCGTCGACACCGTCGGCGATCTGTTCGACGTGGCGCTGCTGCTCACGTCTCAGCCGCTGCCCGACGGCTCGCGGGTGGCCGTCGTCGGAAACTCCACCGCGCTCGCCGTGCTGGTCAGAAACGCTTGCGCAGCCGAAGGATTGTCTCTCGTCCGGGTTGAGGACGTCGGGGTGGACGCTACGCCGCAGACCTTCGACGACGCGTTGCAGACCGTGCTGTCAGACGAGGAGGTGGACGCGGTGGTCGTGGTCTTCGTGCCGCCGCTGCAGCCGGCCAGTGGCGAGGATGTTGCGCTGGCCCTGCGCCGGGTGGCCGCTGCGTCGGCCAAGCCGGTGCTGTCGACATTCCTCGGTTTCGAAGGGGTTCCCGGGGCGCTGTCGGCACGCGGTGCATCGTCGCCCGCGCCCGGCTCCGTTCCGTCCTATGCCTCACCGGAGCGAGCGGTTCGTGCGCTGGGACGGGCGGTGCGCTACGCGGCGTGGCGCAACCGCCCGAGCGGCACCGTCCCGGAGTTGCCAGGCATGGATCTCGACGCAGCACGCGCGCTCGTCGAGGAAATTTTCAGGTCAACACCCGCCGGGCGCGCGTTGACGCCTGAAGAGGCCGGCGGGCTGCTCGGCGCAATGAATCTCGTGCTCTCCGACGAAGTGCCGCCCGAGTCGGTCGAGGTGGTGATCGGCGCGCGCGACGACCCGTCCTTCGGCGCGCTGGCCTCGTTCGGCATCGCCGGGGTCGCGATCGAACTGCTGGGCGATCGCGCGTACGCGCCTATCCCGCTGACGACTGCCGACGCCGACGAGTTGGTACGCGCGCCGCGTGCTGCGCCGTTGCTCACCGGCTACGCCGGCGTGCCCGCGATGGACCTGCTCGCGTTGAGCGAGCTGGCGCTGCGGCTGTCGGTCCTCGCCGATGTGCTGCCCGAACTGGCCGAGTGCACGATGCACGTGCTGGCCGCACCGATCGGTGCGCAAGTCGCGTCGGTGACAGCGCGCGTTGCGCCGGCTGCCGCACGCGCAGATACCGGCCCGCGGCGATTGCGTGGCCAGTGATGGAACGCAATGTGCTGGGCGAGGCGTTGCAACCCTGTGGCGGCGAGCCGCTGACCGGCTTTTACCGCGACAGCTACTGCCGGGTCGGACCCGAAGACGTCGGCGTGCACGGCGTATGCACGGTGATGACCGAACAATTCCTGCAGCACCAGCGCGCGGTCGGTAATGATCTGAGCACGCCGCGGCCCGAGTACGGCTTCGCCGGCCTCAATCCGGGCGACCGGTGGTGCGTGGTCGCGTTGCGCTGGTATCAGGCCTACCAAGACGGAGCGGCGGCCCCGGTGGTGCTGGCCTGCACGCACGAGCGAGTCCTCGAGTTCGTCCCGCTCTCTGCGCTACAGGAGAACGCGGTCGACGTCCCGGACTCACCGGCCGATCTGGCCTGACGTGTTCCATCTCGTGTTCGTCGAGCCGCGCATCCCACCCAACACCGGCAATGCGATCCGTCTCGTCGCTGCCACCGGGGCGCACCTGCACCTGATCGAGCCGCTCGGCTTCGACCTGTCCGACGCGAAGCTGCGCCGCGCAGGCCTCGACTACCACGACCTGGCGACGGTGACGGTGCACGCGAGGCTGGACGAGCTGTGGCCGGTCGTGCTGCCTGCGCACGTCTACGCGTTCACCGCTTCGGCACAGACGTCCTATGCCGACATTGGCTACGTCGAAGGCGATGTGCTGATGTTCGGCCCGGAACCGACCGGCCTGAGCGATGCGGTGCTCGCCGACCCGCACGTCACCGATCGGGTACGCATCCCGATGCTGGCCGGACGCCGATCGCTCAACATCACCAACGCTGCGGCAATCGCGTCCTACGAAGCGTGGCGCCAGCTCGGTTTCGTCGGCGCCTAGCCCGTTTGGCACCCGATACGGTCGCTAAAATCGACCGCGAGCGCCGATTTGGCGACCACGCCGGGTGCAGACTGAGCGGCACGGATAGCCTCGGGCCGTGTTCAAATTGCTGCTCGGCCTGCACCTGCTGTTCGCCATCTTTGCCATCGGACCGCTCGTCCACGCCGCGACAACAGCGGGTCGGGGCGCCCGCAACGGCGACGCCGCGGCGACGGCGGCATCGGCGCGCATGCTGAAGATCTACTCCTACGTCTCCGTGCTGGTCGTCATCGCCGGCATGGCCCTGATGTCGGTCGATTCGCCGTTCCAGAAGGGCCAGAAGGTCGGCGAGATCAGCGACCTGTGGATCTGGCTGTCGCTCGTGTTGTGGGCAGCCAGCATTGGTCTTGTGCTCGGTGTCATCGTCCCGACGCTGAGCAAGGTGACCGCGTCGATCGGCAAGCAGCAATCGGTCGGCACCCTGACCGGCCGCCTTGCCGCTGCGGGCGGGGTCGTCGGCGTGCTCTTCGCCGTGATCGTCTTCCTGATGGTCTACCGGCCGGGCGGCTGATGGTCGTCGGCGTCGTCGATTCGGCGGCGACCCGAGAACTGCGGCGCATGGCCCTTCGTCGCGACCACGGCCCCGATGATCCTTGCCCCGGTAACGATCTACCCGGCGGCGCGCGTGACGAGGATGGGACGGTGCTGGGCACGTGCTTTGCGCTCCCGGATCCCGCTGGTGCCGCGCACCCGAAACAGCGGTCGGCTTCTACGCCCAGCACGGGTTCACCGCATTCGGCGAGATCTTCATCGATCCTGAGCATCCGCTCCCACATTTGCCGATGTTTCGCGAACTTTCCGCCGCGCCCGGCTCGTCGGTGCAGTAGGAGGTCGGCACGTGGCTGACGATGCTGCTTTCCGCGCCTTCGTCGAGACGAACGGCGCGGCGTTGCTGCACGCTGCCCGGCTGCTGACCGGTGACCATCATCGAGGCGAGGATCTGGTGCAGACAGCGTTGACGCGGGTCTATCTCAAATGGGATCGGATCGAGACGCCGCTCGCCTACGCGCGCAAGGCGCTGGTGACAGCGCACATCGACTCGACCCGCCGCCGCTGGTGGGGCGAGCGGCCCACCGAGACGCTGCCTGAGGTTGCCGCGTCACAGAGCGCCGACGTCGGCGCTGCCGACGAGCGCGACGAGTTGCGTCGCCTGCTCGCCGGGCTCAGTCCTAAGGAACGGGCAGTGATCGTCTTGCGCTACTACTGCGACCTGTCCGAACAAGACACCGCCGCGAGCCTGGGCGTGCCGGTGGGGACGGTGAAGAGCACCTGCTCGCGGGCGCTGTCCCGCCTGCGGGTGGAGATCGGGGTGAATTCATGAGTCCGAGTGAAGCGCAGTTGCGTGCAGCGCTGCGGCACGGCGAAGGGGATTCGCCAGACGCGGGCGTGCTGATCTCGCACGCCGTGCGGGTACGGCGCCGGCGGCAGCGCCGGATCATGTCGATCGCGACCGGCACAACCGTGGTGGCTTTCGTTGCGGCTGGCGTCGGAGTGCTGGTGTCGCTTGGCGGGGGGTCAGGGAGTGCCGGCGGAGCCGATTCAGCGGCGGCCGGCGCGGGAGCCGCCGTGCATGCGCCGGTCAGGGCCCCCGCCGCTGCCCCATCGGTCTCGAAGCCCGACAGCGCCGCATCGAGTGCCGGCCGATACGTCGCAGAGGCGACGCCGGGCCGGGCTACCCGGCTGGCTTGTCCATCCGCACCGGCGCATTACGCGTTGCCTGGCGGTGGCGGGCTCGGCGCGTTCGGCTCGACGGAGAAGTTGTTCGTTCGTAGCGTCGCGGCGATGAAGATCTGCGTGTATCCGCCCGTCCCCGCCCGCACGCCGCTGTCAACGGTGCTCACGGAGCCGGCGGCACGGAAGTTCGCCGCAGATCTGGAATCCGCGCCGGCCAGGGCGACCAGCGCACGGCCCTGCCCGTCGAACACCGCCGCAGTCGGATCGGAACTGTTGGTGCTGGCGGTCAGCACTGACGCACGTCGGCTCAAGCCTGTCGTGATCACCGTCCAGCCGTGTTCGGCGAGCCAGGTGACCAACGGCACGGCGGTGCGCTACCTCGTCACTTTGCCGACGCCGGTGAGCCGGCTGCTCGACTCCGCGCTGCGCTTGAGACCTGCTTCCGGCCAGCCCGCGAACGGCTCACCCTCGAGCTGACCGTAACTCGTCCACCCAGCGGCGGGCTGCGTCGAAATCCGCGGCGTTCGTGCCTGGACGGGTGTCATTCGGTGCGCCGTCGGCTCGCGGGTACGAGCCGAGGAAGCGGACGACCGGGCAGACCCGGTGCAATCCCATGAGTGCCTCGTGCATGCGCGGCTCGGCGAGGTGGCCTTCGGCGTCGATGGAGAACAGGTACCGACCGAGTTCGTCGCCGATCGGGCGGGACTCGATGCGCGACAGGTTCACTCCGCGGGCCGCGAACTGCTCGAGCATCGTCAGCAAGGCACCGGCTTCGTTGTCGGGCAGGTGCACAACGAGCGAGGTCTTGTCCGCGCCGGTTGGTGGCGGGATCTCGCCGGGATGCCCGACCACGACGAAGCGGGTCACCGCCGCCGCGTTGTCGGCCACCTGCTCGACCAGCACGTGCAGCGGGTAGTGCTCGAGGGCTGCGGGTGGCACGAGCGCGGCGTCGAAGTCGGTTGTCGCGTTCGGGTCGGCGAGCAGCTGTGGCGCCGCGGTGTTCGACGTCTCGGGGACGTGTGTCGCATCGGGCAGGTGCGCGGCCAGCCAGCGCCGGCACTGGGCCCACGCGTGCGGGTGCGCGGCGACCCGGCGGACGTCCGAGATCGCCGTGCCGTCACGCGCGGCCAGGCTGAACGAAACCGGCACGAGGATCTCGCGCACCATCGCCAGATCGCCGGTCGCGAGCGTGTCCAGCACCGCGGTCACGGCACCCTCGACGGAGTTCTCGATCGCGACGACGGCAAAGTCCGCGGCACCGGCGCGCACGGCATCCAGCGCCGCGACGACGTGCGGCTGCGGCAGGTAGTCGACCTCGTCCGGTCCGGCGACCTGGCGCAAGGCGGCCTCGGTGAACGTGCCGGCCGGGCCGAGATAGGCGTAGCGGGGACGGGACGGCATGGCGCCGAGCCTAGCCAGCGCGGTCGAGGAGGTCGGCACCGATCACATTTCCCCGGGCGCGTCCGGTTGGACGCGGCGTAACCGGACGCCAGCGGGGAAATCCGGGACGGGCCACCGTGCTTTCCCCGGGCGCGTCCGGTTGGACGCGGCGTAACCGGACGCCAGCGGGGAAAGGTCAGGTCGTCGATGCGTCGATCAGGCGCTGCACGGTCGGTGCCCAGTGCCCGGCATAGCGCTGCTGCAATTGCGGGATCCGCCAGTCGCTGCCCTCGACCACCTGTCGGCACCGGTAGGTCTCGCAGTGGCAATACAGCGTGAGCCCGGTCGACCCGGTCGCGTAGTCGTAGGTCAGCTCTTCGCCGATCGCGATGGCGCGGCGGGTCACGAGCACGTCGCCGGCGAACCAGGTGTTCGGGTCGCAGCTGTGGTTCAGTGGCCCGTCGACAACCGTCCCCAGCGGCAGGTCGGACGTAGCGAAGGCGCCGTTGCCGGCGATGGGGGACGGACGGAGTTCGGCGTCAGCCGGCAGCACGGCGGCGCCCACCACGCGAGCGCAGGTAATCGGCGACGACGTACTCGCCGAGCGCACCCGGTTTCGGCAGGAACACCCGACCACCGTTGCGCCGCCCGACCTCGCGCATGAAGTCGACCAACCGCGGATCGTCGTCGAGCATGAACACGTTGATCGTCGCGCCGCGACGCGTGCAACGTTCGACCTCCGCGAGCGTGGCCGCGATCGTCTCGCGAGTCGGCGGCCACGCGAAGTCGGCGAAGCCGTCACGAGCCAGGTGTGCGGTCGGCTCACCGTCGGTGATCACCAGGATGACCGGTTCGGAGTTGCGATGCTTGTCGAGGTGCCGCCGAGCGAGCATCAACCCATGCTGCAGGTTCGTGCCCTGCACCCGATCCCAGTCGTGATCGACCAGCGCGCCCGTAGACAGCACCCGCGCGTAGTCGCTGAACCCGATGATCTCGATGGCGTCCTGCGGGAATCGGGTGCTGATCAGCGCATGCAGAGCAAGCGCGGTTGTCTTCGCCTCGCCCCACGTCCCGCGCAACTCCATCGAGTACGACATGTCCACGAGCAACGCCACCGCGGCTGACGAGCGACGTTCGGTCTCGACAACCTCGAAGTCGTCGGACTGCAGCGACAGTTCCGCTCCGGACGACGCCGAGCGCTGCAAGGCATTGCGCAGCGTGCGCACCACGTCGAGGGGTTGCTCGTCGCCGAAGCGCCACTCGCGGCTCGCTCCGGTGACTTCGCCGGCGGCCCCGGCGTCGCGCACGTCATGGCTGCCACGCCCGCGCGACTCGAGCACGTCGAACACCCTGCGCAGCGCGGTCTGGCTGAGCCTGCGCAGCGCCCGAGGGGTGAGCTTGAGCCCCTCGCTGCCGCGTTGCAGGTAGCCCTGGTCACGCAGTTCGCGCTCGATGCGGCGCAGCTGGCCGAGGTCGTCGACTGCGGCCCGTCCCAGCGCCCGTTCGATCAGCTCCTCGTCGACGTCGTCGAGGCTGGCTCCCGGATAGTCCTGACCCAGCAGATCGTCGAGCTGGTCGAGATCGGCGAGCTCGGCGAGCGCGCCGGTTGCGTCGGCGAAGCCCATCGGCGAGTCGCCGTCCATCCGTTGCCGCCCACCCCAGCGCAGATCCGGACGCGCCGAGCGCAGCCCTTGCTGCAGGCGGGCCATCTCACCGGCGAGGCCGGCCTGTTGCATTGCCTGCCCCATCAACGCTTCGAGCTCTGCACGCTGCTCCGGGGTGAGGCTGTCCATCAAGCGCTGCGCTGCCGCGGCGCGCCGGGCCAACGAGTCGATCAGCTCGTCCAGATTCTGTGGTGACTCAGGGAAGAAGTCGCCGTAGTTCTGCATGAACTCGTCGAACTGCTCCTGCGTGTGCTCACCGCGCGCGTCCGCATCGAGCATGTCATTGAGCGCGCTCATCATCTCCCGGATGCGCGCCATCTCTTCTGGCGTCGCGCTCTGCAGCGCCTCGCGCATCCCGGCGAACTGCGCGTCGAGCACCTCGTCGCGCAGCATGTCCTGGATCTGCTGGTAGGCCAGCCGCGCTTCGTTCGAGCGCCATTGGTACTCGCTGAGCGCGCGGACGGCGCGTGCCGTGTCGTCAGGCAGCGTGTCGAGTTCGGCTTCGGCCATCCGCGCGTTGTCGGACGGATCGGGGAACAGCTCGCGCCGTTCCGCCTCGACGGCCTTGTCGAGCAGTTCCTTGACCTTCTGCAGGGTGCCGTCGAGCTGACCGCGGTGCCGCAGTTCACGGGCCCGCTCGCGCGCGCGTCGGCGCAGCGCGTCCAACCCGTCGCGGCCGTCGGCTCCGCGCCGCAGCAGCCGGTTCAGCGCGCTGCGCGGGGCCGCCCCAGACAGGACATCGTTGCCGATCTCGTCCAGCGCCTCGCGGATGTCATACGGCGGCGCCAGCGGGTCGGGCCCGCCATGCCAAGCGCCATAACGAAAATGCCGGTCAGCTGCCATAGACGGTCCGCGCTCCGTCGGTGTCCTTGGCGAGCCGCTTGTTCAGGTGCAGCCCTTCCAGCGCGAATTCGAGCACCGCCGCCGCGATGCCGATCGCGGCGGGACCCTCGCCGATTCCGTCGGCTTCCAGCCGCTCGAGCAACGCCGAGAGCACCGGGACGGGCCCGAGCTGGGCGAGCAGCCGCTCGGCACTGACCGCGTCGCCGGTCTCGACCGTGAGGCCCTGATCGAACTTGTCCTGCAACGGACGCAAATCCAATCCGGCCAGCCGTGATCGGTATGTCTCGACGATCGACCGGCGCAGCAGATGCTCGAGCACCTCGAACTCGCGGCCCTCATCGGCGTCGTCGAACTCGACCTTGCCTCGCGACGCGGGAATGACCGCGGGCAGATCGGCGATTCGAGCGACCGCGATCGGCTCGCCGGTGACTGCGGCACGGCGCACGGCCGATGCCGCGATCGTCTCGACCGATGCGATCGCGAACCGCGCCGACACGCCGGATCGCTGGTCGACCTGCGGGGCGTCGCGGACGTTGCGCGCGAACCGGGCGACCACCTCGAGCAGGTGCCCGGGCACGACCGGCGCCGCAAAGTCGGCGTCGCTCCACAGCACGGCCGCTTCCTGGGCGATGAGGGCGAGCTCGTCGAAGAGTTCGAGCGGGTAGTGCGTGCGCACCTCGGCACCGAAGCGATCCTTGAGCGGGGTGATGATCCGGCCCCGGTTCGTGTAGTCCTCGGGGTTCGCGCTGGCAACCACGAGCAGATCAAGCGACATGCGCAGCTGGTAGCCGCGCACCTGGATGTCGCGCTCCTCGAGCACGTTGAGCAGCGCCACCTGGATCCGCTCGGCCAGATCAGGCAGCTCGTTGATCGCGATGATGCCACGGTTCGTCCGCGGTACCAGCCCGAAGTGGATCGTTTCCGGATCGCCTAGCGTGCGACCCTGGGCGACCTTGATCGGGTCGACGTCGCCGATCAGGTCACCGACCGACGTATCGGGCGTGGCGAGCTTCTCGCCGTAGCGGGCGCTGCGATGCAACCAGTCGATCTGCAGCAGGTCACCCTCGGCGTCGAGCATCGACCGGCACCGTCCGCAGACCGGCGCGTACGGGTGATCGTTGATCTCACAGCCGGCAACGACCGGCGTCCACTCGTCGAGCAGGCCGAGCAAGCTGCGGATCAGTCGCGTCTTGCCCTGCCCGCGTTCGCCGAGCAGCACCATGTCGTGCCCGGCGAGCAGGGCACGCTCGACCTCTGGGACGACGGTCTCGTCGAAGCCGACGATGCCGGGCAGCGACGGCTGGCCGGAGCGCAGCCGAGCGATCAAGTTCTGCCGGATCTCGGTCTTCACGCTGCGGTGGATGTGTCCGGACGAGCGGAGCTCGCCCAAGGTGGCGATGACGGGCGCGGTTGTCACTTCCTCGACGCTACGACTCGGGTGGTGATCGCGCTACGAGGGCGGCGCGGAAGCGGGTGGGCGCGACGTCCGATTCCCGCCAGTGACCCGCCCCGGAAACACCGAAACTAGAGTCATGACAAACACAACCACACCTACGATCACCCGCTTACACGTACACGCGATCGACGCGGAGCGGCTCGCCGCGATGCGTTCGGCACGTTCCGACGAGCACGGCAATGCGTTCGTCTCGATCCCGGCGGAGGGGTGGGAGCCGCTGCGCTGCTGCCTGCAGATCGCGGAGTCGGGCCACGACATCGCGCTGATCTCCTACGCACCCCTTCGGCAGGCCTCGCCATGGCGCGAGGTCGGTCCGGTCTTCGTCCATGGCACGCAGTGCGACGGATATCAGAACTCGTCCGAATTGCCGTCCGACCTGCGTATCGGCCCGCGCGTCCTGCGCAGCTATCGCGCCGACGGTTCGCTCGACTACGACCACATCACGGTCGTGCTCGACGGCGAAGACATCGAGGCCTCCCTCGATGAGCTGCTGGCGGCACCGGAGGTCGCCGAGGTGCACGTCCGCGCGCACGGCGCGCAGTGCTTCACCTACGCGGTGACCCGCTGAGGCGGTCAGAACTGCAGGTAGATGTCCTGCGCCATCTGCTCGAGCGGCGGATCGTTGTCGCGCGTGGCGCCGTTCAGGTACCACGCCTCGACGACGGTCACGTTGTTGTCCTGCGCGAGCGCGCTGAACGCGTTCGGGAAGGGGACGGATGTCGGGCCGTTCGGCAGCCGGTACCCCTCGCGCATCAGATCGTTCAGGTTGCCGGTGCCATTGCGTGACACCAGCTTCTGGAAGTTGCCGGCCGCCTTGTAGCTCTGCTGCTCGCCACCCTGGAATCCGATCGATCGCTGCGCGAGGCCGACCTCGCGCCCGTTCACGGTCGTCGTCGCGAGCAACCGGCTGAGCCCGAAGCAGGGATGGGTCTGCAGGTAGTGGATGACAGGAGTGCCATACGCGTGCGCCGCGCAGTCGGGCAGGTCCTTCTGCTCTGCCCACACCTTGATCACGTACGTGACGCCGGACGAGCCGACGACAGTCTTCGTGCGCAACGGCTGGGCCGGCACCGGATGTCCGCCGGCAGCCTTCGATTTCGATGATGATGCCGATGCGCTCGCCGACGACGGAGGTTTCGCATTCGAGTTCGGGCTTGACGGCGGCGCGGCGATCGTCGACCTCGAAGGCGCCGACAGGCTCGGGTGGTAGCGACCGTTTCCGGATCCGGCGACGTTGTCTGAGCAGGCGGTGAGGACGCATGCCGAGGCAACGGCAGCTAGAACGAGTCGGGCATGCACCCGTTCAGCGTGCCAGGTCACCGCGATTCGTACACATCCGGTGCGGCCTCGGCCAGGCGTTGCAGCGTCCGCAGGAACCGATCGCGTTCGGCCGCCGGCAATAGATCGAGCAGCCGTGCCTCGTTGCGCTGGATCGCACGCTGGGTCGCCGTGCGCAGCCGGCGACCCTTCGGTGTGAGCCGCAGCAGGCGCGCTCGGCGGTCGGTTGGGTCCGGTTCGCGGGCGATCAGACCACGATCCTGCAGATCGTCGAGGTAGTCGATGATCCGCGTCTTGTCGGCACCGATCAGCTCGGCGAAGGCGGCTTGGGTGCGCACCGGTTCGTCCTCGAGATGCAGCAGGACGACGTAGCTCCACATCGTCAAACCGTGTGCCTCGAGCACGGGAACCTCCGCGCTGGTCAGCGTGCGCGCGAGCGGCAGCATCATCGCTGCCAGGTCTGGTCGCTCGGCCATGGCTCGATAATACGCATTGACAGATAGTAGGCAAATAAAGATGATATGCAGATGCATATCAATGACTTTGATGAGCTGATCGATCTCGACCGGCGAGCGGTCGTCGAAACGATGCAACTGGTGTGTGCGATCAGCCCCGACGACCTGACCCGGCCGACGCCGTGCGCCGGTTGGACCGTCGACGACCTGCTGGCGCACATGACCGGCCAGCAGATCGGGTTCGCGGCGGCGGCACGCGGTCACGGTGAGAATCTCGCGCTGTGGGCGCCGAGCCACCGCCCGTACCTCGAGGTGTGCGTCGACGTCCTCACCGCGTTCGGGTCGTCGCCGGATGTGCAGGAGCGTGGGTTCGCACTACCCGAGATCCGCGACGGCGGGCCGTTCTCGGCACCGCTCGCGATCAGCTTTCACCTGGTCGACAGCGTGGTGCACGCGTGGGATCTCGCCGTGTCCATCGGCGCAGCGGTGGAACTCGACGCGGACGTGCTCTCAGCCGCACTGCGCGTTGCCGAACAGGTACCCAACGGAGCCGAACGACTGGTGCCCGGTGCAGCGTTCGCACCCGGGCGCGACGAGTCCTGCCGCGGCGACCTGGACCGAATCCTGGTGCTACTGGGCCGTGATCCCGCAGCGTGGCCGGCCGTCAGCCCGCAAACGGCTTAGCGGTGACCACCGTGACCTTCATCGTCTTGCCGGTCGGGGTCTCGTACTCGACCGTGTCGCCTTCGAGCGCACCGGTGAGCGCCTTGCCCAGCGGCGACGCCGCGGAGTAGACCTCGACGCCGGCCGTTTCGGATTCCTCCCGCGAGCCGATCAGGAACGTCTCGATCTCGTCGTCGCCCTCGAAGCGCACCTCGACGATCATCCCCGGACCGGCGACTCCGTCACTGACCGGCGCCTCGCCGACCTTGGCGGTGCGCAGCAGTTCGCGCAGCTGCAGGATGCGGCCCTCCTGCTTGCCCTGCTCCTCGCGGGCGGCGTGATATCCGCCGTTCTCCTTGAGGTCGCCCTCCTCGCGGCGGTCGTTGATTTCCTTCGCCATCGCCGGACGGTTGGCGACGAGCTCCTCGAGCTCGTGGGAGAGACGGTCGTACGCCTCCTGCGTCAAGAATGTGACGGCGTCATCGGTCGAGGACACGTCGGTACTCCAATATCGAATATCGCGATTACGGGGCGAGCAGAACGGGATGTTGAGCTCGAGCGGAAGCCTCGAACCTAACACCGCCCCCCTGTCCCAGGCTAAATCAATGCTGTCCGAGTCATCAGGAACAATGGGGGGCGTGAGTTCGGAGCAGCTGCGCTTGATGTGCGTCCACGCCCACCCCGACGACGAGTCGAGCAAGGGCGCGGCGACGATGGCCCGCTACGTCGACGAGGGTGTCGACGTCCTGGTGGTGACCTGTACCGGCGGCGAGCGGGGCAGCATCCTCAACCCGGCCTTGAAGGACCGCGCCGACATCGAGGCCAACATTGCCGAGATCCGACGCGACGAGATGAACCGGGCTCGCGCGATCCTGGGCGTGCGCCAGGACTGGCTGGGGTTCGTCGACTCCGGCCTGCCCGAGGGCGACCCGCTGCCACCCCTGCCGGAAGGTTGCTTCGCGCTCGCGCCGATCGAAGAAGCGACCCGCCGCCTGGTCAGGGAGGTGCGCAACTTCCGCCCGCACGTCATCACGACCTATGACGAGAACGGCGGCTACCCGCACCCCGACCACATCCGCACCCACGAGATTTCCGTCGCCGCCTTCGAGGCGGCGCCCGACCCCGATGCCTTCCCCGACGAGGGCGAGCCGTGGCAGCCGCTCAAGCTCTACTACGACGTCGGATTCAGCCCGGAACGCTTCGACGCGCTGCACGAGGCGATGCTGGAGCACGGTCTCGAGTCGCCGTTCGAGGAGCGCCGCAAGCGCTGGGACGAGATGAAAGAGAAGTTCCGCGCGCCGAAGGTCACCACGCGCGTCAACGTCGGCCACTGGTTCGAGCGCCGCGACGGCGCGCTGCTCGCGCACGCCACCCAGGTCGACCCCAAGGGTTGGTTCTTCGCGGTGCCACTGGACATCCAGCGCGAAGCGTGGCCGACCGAGGATTTCGAGCTCGCCCGCTCGCTGGTCGACTCCACGATCCCGGAGGACGACCTGTTCGCCGGTATCCGGGGGTTGCCGTGATCGTCGCGCTCACCGTCCTCGCCGCCGCGCAGAAGGTGCACAAGCTTCCCAAAGTGCCCAAGGGTGGCGAGGGGGTGAAGTCCGGCCCGATCGGGCTGGCCGTGATCCTCGTCCTCTGCATCGCCGCGTACTTTCTGTTCAAGTCGATGTCCAAGCACCTGAAGAAGGTGCGCGAGGAGTTCCCGACCGACGGGGCGGCCACGGCGGCCGAGACCGCCGTGCGCGAGCGCCCGCCGGCTCAGGTACCGCCCGCCGAGGTGCCGCCCGAGTCCGACTCGCCGTAGCGGCGCACGATCGCCCGTGCGCTGGCTTCGATCGCTGCACGCAGCTCGTCCGGGGCGAGCACCTCGACCTCGGCGCCGAGTTGCATCAACGCGTGCTGCGCGTGTTTCACCGACTCGATGGGCACGGTGGTCCTCGCCCAGCCGTCGGTGCCGGCCGGTTGCATCGCGGCGTGCCCCGCGCGGGCGGCCGCGGAGCCGATCAGGAACAGCAGCTGACGTCCAGCCGGCGAAAGCCGGATCGTGGCCGTCGCGCCGAACAGGCGCTGCTCGTAGTCGCGCTGGTACCGGCCCCAGTGTTCCGGCAGATCGAAGCCCTCGGGACGGACGAACCGTTCGTCGAGCGCCGCCGCGGCGCGCACCCGCGAGAGCCGGTACGTGCGGGGCCCGCGGTCATCGTCGGGTACCCGCGCAACGAGGTACCAGACCCCGGCCTTGAGCACGAGGCCGAGCGGTTCCAGGACCCGCTCGACGATCGTGCGGTTCGCCCGCTCGTAGCGCACCTCGACGCGGTGCTCGCCCCAGACGGCGTCAGCGATCGTGGCCAGCGCCGGGGGTGAGTCGGCCGCGCGCTCCCAGCCCGGTGCGTCGAGATGGAACCGGTCGCGGATCCGCTCGGCCCGCTCGCGCAGTTGTGGCGGCAGTGCGGCCAGCAGCTTGAGCTGGGTCGTCGCCAGCACCGCGCCCAGGCCGAGGTCGGCGGCCGCGCCCGGCAGGCCGGTGAGGAACACTGTGTCGGCCTCGTCCGGCGTGAGGCCGGTGAGCTTGGTGCGATAGCCGGCCAGCAACTGGAAGCCGCCGGCCCGCCCGCGGGTGGCGTAGACCGGGATGCCGGCCGCGCCGAGCGCCTCGATGTCGCGGTAGACGGTGCGTAGCGACACTTCCAGCTCGTCGGCGAGCGCCTGCGCGCTGACCCGTCCGCTGGCGTGCAGCATCAGCAGGATGGACAGCAGCCGGCTCGCGCGCACGATTGCCATTGTCACGCTAAATCATGACGGCGGATGACAGGTTTAGCGATCAGGGTGGATGCATGACCACGGCAAAGATCACCATCACCGGCAAGACTTGGGACGAGGAGCGCATGGGTGCGGTCGAGGGGCCGCATGCGGTCGCGCGGGCCACCTTCACCACCGAATGGGCCGGCGAGATCGCCGCGACGTCCACCTGCTGGCTGCTGATCAGCTACGTCGACGGCGATCCGGCCAAGCCGGAGACCCTGGTCGGTCCGTACTCCGGCTACGAACTGGTCACCGCGACGATCGGCGACCGCAGCGGGACGTTCGTGCTCGCCGCATCCGGCCATCATCGCGGCGGCGTGGCCCGGACCGGGGTCAGCATCGTGACCGGATCGGGTACTGGTGACCTCGCCGGGATCAGCGGCGCAGGCAGCTATGCCGCCGATGCGATGGAATACACCCTGGAGCTGGACTACGAGCTGTAGGAGCACGCCATGAAGATCTCGCGCGCGCAGGTGATCGCCTACCGGGTCCAGGCACAGCAGCTGCACCGCACCGGCCGGCAGGCACGCGGCCTCGCGGTGCTCGATATCGGCGTGCAGGACTCGGCCGGCGAGCATGCGCGGCTCACCTTCGACGCCCGGCTGCCGAGCACGCCACGCACCGACGCCTACGGCCCGGACCAGTCGCTCGCGCTGGTCTGGTCGCTGCGCGGTGCCCCGCACGTGCACCGGCGTGGCGAGTTGGACGATCTTGCCGGCGCGCTGTACCCGCTGTCCGAGGCCGATGCCGCGCAGCGGCTGAACGAAACCGGTCCCAGTGTGGCCCGCGCGGGCATCAGCGCGCTCGACCAGTACACGATGGCCGTCGAGGCGATGCGCGACGTGGTGCGCAAGCCGATGAGCAAGGGCGCGGTGAGCACCGCGGTGAGCAAGGCGATGCCGAAACCGATGCTCCGGGCGTGCCGTAGCTGCAAGACCAGCCACATCTCCGACTCGGCGATGCGGTCCTCGTTCCTCGCGGCCGGACTCGAGCTGCGGCCCGACACGGCGCCACCGGTCATGCAGCGGCGCAAGGGCGCGCGGATCACGGCCGAGCCGAACGTCACTGCGCTGACCCGCCTCGTGCGCAACTATCTGACGCTGTTGGGACCAGCCACCGCGGTGCACGCGGCTGGCTACCTGGACGCACGGCGGGCCGATGTCGAACAGGCCTGGCCCGCGGATCTGATCGAGGTTGAGGTCGATGGCGTGACGGGCTGGCTGCCGGCGTCGGCCGGGCGCGCGCTCGCCTCGCCACCTGAGGCCGAACTGGTGCGCCTGCTCAGCGGATTCGACCCGTACCTGCAGGCCCGCGACCGCGACCTGATCGTGCCCGACAAGGTGGTGCAGAAGGCGTTGTGGCCGGTGCTCGGTCGTCCCGGGGTGGTCTTCGTCGACGGCGAGGTCGCCGGCACCTGGCGACCGAAGGCAGCCAGCAAGAAGCTCACCCTTCTGATCGAGGAGTTCGCCCCGCTCCCGCCCGCGGTACGCGAGCAGATCGACGCCGAAGCCGAGCGCGTGGCCGCAGTGCGCGGCATGGAGTTGGCCGCGGTCTCGCGGTCCAGCTGACTGACCACTGATCGCTGTAACTGACCACTGACGGGCGTGCAGGCGGCCTGTCAGTCGAGGGGCGGTCGACGGCGGGTCACCTTGACCTGACTGCGTCGGCGCTTGGCATCCACGCGTCGTTGCTGTGCCGCGCGCGACGGGCGAGTCGGCCGGCGGGCAGGCGATGGCGGCTCGAGCGCATCACGCAGCAGCGCGGCCAGCCGAGCCCGTGCGGCCTGCCGGTTCTGCAACTGCGAGCGGTGCTCGGACGCCGCGATGCTCAGCACCCCATCGACCAGACGGCCGGACAGCCGGTCGAGCAGCCGGGTTCGCTGGGCGTCGCTGAGCGCGGTCGAGTGCGCGACGTCCCAGCGCAGTTCGACCCGGCTGTCGGTGGTGTTCACGCTCTGCCCGCCCGGCCCGGACGAGCGGCTGAACCGCTCGATCAGCTCGGCGGACGGCACCACCAACCCGTCCGGGTACCCTCGCCCCGGACGCAGCACGATCTCACTCACGGCCGTTCTCGCTGCGCTTCGAACGGTCGCCAGAGGATCGATTCCGATGCTTGGCTCACTGCCTTGGCTCACGGGACCGCGGGCATGCCCTGCACTTCCCGCATCCAGGCGGTGATCTCATCCGGCTCGCGGGGCAACCCGGCCGAGAGGTTGATCGCCTCGCCGTCGGTGACGACCACGTCGTCCTCGATGCGCACCCCGATGCCCTGCAGCTCGGCCGGCACGGTCTTGTCGTTCACCTGGAAGTACAGGCCCGGCTCGACGGTGAGGCAGTGTCCGGCGATGAGCGTGCCGTCGCGATTGAGTTCGCTGCGGGCGTTCGCGCAGTCGTGCACGTCGATGCCGAGCATGTGCGAGGTGCCGTGCAGGGTGTAGCGGCGATGCAGACCGGCGCCAGGCCGTTCGGGATCGGGATCGCACGACACTTCCGCCGGCACGGGCAGCACACCCCACGAGTGCAGGTGATCGGCCAGCACCCACATCGCGGCGTTGTGCGCGGCCAGGAACTCGGCACCGGCTTTCACCTCGGCCACGCCGGCTGCCTGGGCCTCCTGCACCGCGCGATAGACCCGCAACTGGTCTGGGCTCCACTGCCCTGACACGGGCATGGTGCGCGTGACATCGGCGGTGTACAGCTCGTCGGTCTCGATGCCCATGTCGGCGAGCAGCAGGCCATCCGGCTCGACCGCGCCGTTGTTGCGCCACCAGTGCAGCGTCGTCGCGTGCCGTCCCGTTCCCACGATCGACGTGTAGCCGACCTCGTTGCCCTCCAGCCGAGCCCGCCGCCAGAACGTGCCCTCGAGCCAGCGTTCACCGCGCAGGTCGGAGCGACCGACGACGTTAGGCAGTTCGCGCACGACGTCGGCGAAGCCGCGGGCCGTGGCCTCACACGCGTAGCGCAGCCGATCAAGCTCCCAGTCGTCCTTGATCAGGCGCAGCTCGTCGAGAACGCGAGCCAACTCCGACCCGTCCGGGCGGGGAGCATCGGCAAACCGCGCCAGGTCGTGGTCAAGATCACGCAGCGGACGGGTGCGCACGGCCAGCGCCGCTTCGGTGTCCCCGGTCGAGGGCACGTTGCCGACCCACACCGCGCCGTGCGTGCGGCTGGTGAAGTAGCCGACCTCGCCGGGTTGGGCGTAGACGCCGACGTAGAGCGTCGCGTCGTGTCCCTGGCCGGACGGCGTGAGCACCAACACCGAGTCGGCCACGGTCTCACCGGTCAGCCACGTGAACGAGCTATCGGCGCGGAAGGGGAAGTCGGTGTCATTCGCGCGCACCTTGTAGGCACCGGCAGCGACGACGACGAGCTGGCCGGGAAATTCGCGCGAGAGTGCAGCGCGGTGTGCGGCCGCCGAGGGTGCCCCGTCAGCGCGGGCCGGATGCGGCATCGGCGGCGCGGGGTCCCAGTCCGCCGCGATCGCGTGCTGGAGATGCTCGGCCATCGGGATGTCGTGAGACACCGTCTCGCCAGGCTCGGGAGTGACGACTTCGTCAGGCTGCTCGGACATGCGTCGAGTCTATGTGTGGACACGAGCGGTATGAGTCGAAGCAATGCCGCTTGTTCACTAAGGTGCGGCGGTATGCAGCCGACCAACGATGATCCGCAACGTTCGGAGCCAGTCACCGGCTGGTTGCCGTCGGACACCGGAAATTGGGCAGCCCCGAGCTTTGCACCCGCCGCGTCCGGGGCAACGATCAGCAAGGCGCGTCCCTGGCTCACCGCGGTCGTCTCCTTCGTGATCTTGCTGATCCTCATCGCGGCCCTGGGCAACCAGTGGGTCACCGATTCGATTGCGCGCCACGCCAATGCTGGGACGTTCGGTGATCGGATGGCGCATTCGATGAACCAGTACGCCTGGCGGTTCAGCCCGCCCTCCGGCGGCGACGCCGGGCACGTCTGGGTCGCCAACCTGGCCAACGTGGGCGCCGTGCTGATCCTGACGTTGCTGCTCGTCCCGGTCGTCTGCCGTGGCAAGGGTGGTTTCTGGCAGGCATTCTTCGGCGCCTGGTTCACGGTGGTGGCCGCGTCGCTGCTCGGTGCCTACGCCCGGGCCGCTGTGGTCGACCAGAGCAAACTGACTGGCTACGCGGGCCACGGCAAGCCCGACCAGATCCTCTTCTCGACCATCTCGCCGGGGGCAGCCACCGCGTTCGCCGCACTGGCCTTCGGCCTCGTCGTCGGGCTGGCGGCCGGCATCACCGCAGTCATGACGCGGCGCACGGAGGTCATCGCGGCACCGCCGGTGCCGACGTTCGGCGCGCCGTGGTCTCGCGATGACGAGGCTGATCAGTCGTGGCAGGCGATGCCGGCACCGCTACCCGGCCCGACCGCCAGCCCCTCACCGTGGTCGGGCAGCGACACCGACCGGACCCCGGATACCGGCAGTGCCGCCGACCCGCCCCCGTCGGATTCCAGCGCTGAGCACACTGCGGTGCTGCCGGCCGTCGAGCAGCCGGCGGCGGACCGACGCTGGAACCAGGGGTCGGAGCAGACCGCGGACGTGCCCGCGGACAACGCCGGCGACAGTGCTGGCAGCGACGACACCCAAGCCACCACGCAATTCCCGCGCAGCACGCCCCCGCCAGACGACGACGAGTCAGGACCGCGGCACCTCGATAGCTAGCACGACGGCTAGGACGATTCGAGTACCTCGAACGACATCCCGGACTTCTGCAGCCGCGCCAGCAACGCATCGCCCATCGCCGCGGCCGTGGTGACCTGCCCGGAGGTTTCCGGCAGGTCGTCCAGGGCAAGGGCGAGCGCCGACTCGCCGAGCATCCGCGCAGTTTCGTCGTAGCCCGGGTCGCCGCCCGACACCCGGGTGACCACGCGCTGCCCACCGCCCTCGCCGGTGAACGTCACGCGGAACCAGCTTCGCGCGCGCTGCTGCGGCGACGGCCCGTTGCCCTGCGGCATCCGCTTGAGCAGCGCGTTGCGGGCCGGCGGCAGTTGGGCGAGCGCAACGAGCCCGCCTACCCCGACGGCCAGCCCGGCAGCCGTCCACAGATGCGGGACGGACGCGCAATGCGAGTAGCGAAAGTCCGGACCGTAACGATCCAGCGCGCGCGCCGACCGGCCGACGATCTGCGGATCGAGGGTTGGCATCGGCAATGCCCAACCGCCGGTGGCCGCGGCGTGATGCGGACGGCCTGCACCGGCCTGCACCGATCGTCGCGTCACAGCCGGCTCGGCCCGCTTCCGATCGCGCGCTGCGGCGATGAGCGCCGGGAACCGCGAGAATGCCGTGATTGCCGAATGCGCCGTGCCGCCGGACGGCCGTCCTGACGCCTCGACGTAGCCGTGGACGGTGAGCGGGACATCTTCGGGAAGCTGCAGCACCGTGTAGTACGCGCCGATGTCGTAGGGGATCGAGTCGAAACCGCACGCGTGGACGAGGCGTGCGCCGCTGCGTCGGGCACGATCGTGGTAGCGCACGTACATGGTGTCGACGAATTCGGGCTCGCCGGTCAGGTCGAGATAGTCGGTGCCTGCTTCGGCGCAGGCCGCGACGAGCGGCTCACCGTGCACGATGTACGGCCCGACCGTGCTGGCGATGACCCGCGCATCCCCAGCGATCGCGCGCAGCGACGCTGGGTCGCCGGAGTCGCCTTCGAGCAGTCGCAGCGTGGAAAGCGCGGGGTCGATCGCGGCCAGTTGCGCGCGCACATTCTCGAGCTTGCCGACGTTGCGACCGGCCAGCGCCCAGCGGCAATCGTTCGGCGCGTGGCGGGCCAGGTACTCCGCGGTAAGCCGGCCGGCGAACCCGGTCGCGCCGAACAGGACGATGTCGTACGCGCGAGCTGGCATACCTCGACTGTACGATCTGCCGATCAATGCCTCAGGGGACGTCCGTCCACCAGCCCAAGGCGGTGGCGAGTTCGCCGCGCGCCCCGTGCCCGACCGTGCCGTCGGGACGGAAGTGCGGCGCTGGGCGGCCCGGCTGGTCGATCCCGCGCTGCTCTTCGACGACGAGCCGCAGCCAGTGTTGCCTGATGCGTCCCTGGACCGGTACGCGCGACTGGTGCAGTCGACACTCGGCGTGCCGATGTCGCTCGTCACGATCGTCGAATCCGATCGGCAGGTGTTTCCGGGCGCGGCCGGCCTGCCGCCAGAGCTCGCGGGCACCCGCGAGACGCCGCTGTCGTTCTCGTTCTGCAAGCACGTCGTGACCACCGGTGCCCCGCTGATCGTCCCCGATGCCCGGCTCGATCCGCTGGTGTCGGACAACGCTTCGATCGATGCGTACGGCGTGGTCGGCTACGTCGGCTACCCGGTCACCGACGGTTCAGGCACGGTGATCGGCTCGCTGTGCGGGCTGGACACCGTGCGTCGCGATTGGGCGGCCACGGAGCTTGGCATCCTCGAGGATCTCGCCGCGGCCTGCTCCACCGAGATCGCGCTGCGCGAGTCACGCCGCGCGGCTGCGGCGGCCGCGCGCGCGGCAACCGATGCGTCGCAACGCGCGCGGATGCTGGTCACGTTGACCGAGCGGTTGACTCACGCGCGCACGTTGACCGAGATCTCGCGCGCGCTGCTCCGCGTGTGTTGCGAGGACTTCGACTGCGTACACACCGCCATCTGGGTCGTCGACGCCGAGGACCCGTCGACGTTGCGCTACGTCGCCGACCCGGACATCTCCTGGCCGGAAGCCGGCGACTTCGCACGGGTGCGCGTCGACGAGTCGGCCGCGTTCTGGGCAAGGTTCCCGGTGCTCGAGGAGGGCACCGTGCAGCGCACCCAAGCGCTGGTCGGCCAGGGCCAGACCGTCGGCTGGCTCGTGCTGCAGTGGCCGGACAAGCGGATTTTCACAGCCGAGGACGACCGCGCGATCGATGCGGTCGCCACCGCGACTGCGTGGGCCGTGCTCGCGGTCCGCACCAGCTAGGACGCGCCAGTGCGAGCCGTGCTGTTCTCCGCATTCGGCGTGCTGCCTGAACTGACGACGGTGCCCGAGCCGGGCTGTCCGGCCGCTGGGATCCTCGTCGAGGTCGCCGCGAGCGGGCTGTGCCGCAGCGACTGGCACGGCTGGGTGGGACATGACCCCGACATCGCGCTGCCGCACGTGCCCGGCCACGAGTTCGCCGGCGTCGTGAGTGCTGTTGGGCCAGAGGTGCGCAGCTGCCAGGTCGGCGACCGGGTCACGGTCCCGTTCGTGAGTGCGTGCGGCACCTGCCCGACCTGCATGCGCGGTGACCTCCAGGTGTGCGAGCGGCAGACCCAACCGGGTTTCACGCACTGGGGGTCGTTCGCCGAGTATGTGGCGATCAAGAATGCCGAGGTCAATGTCGTCGTGCTGCCGGACTCGCTCGACTTCGCTACCGCGGCCAGCCTCGGCTGCCGGTTCGCGACTGCCTATCGTGCCGTCGTGCACCGTGCAGCGATCCCGCCCGGCGACTGGCTGGCCGTGCACGGATGCGGCGGGGTAGGGCTGGCCGCGGTGATGACCGCCGTGGCGCAGGGCAATCGCGTGGTCGCGATCGACACGTCGCCCGCTGCGCGTGACCTGGCCCGAGCCTTTGGCGCGTCAGCCGTCCTCGATCCCGCCGACGGCCCAGTCGTCGCGGCGATCCGCGAGCTGACCGGCGGGGGAGCCGCGGCGTCGCTCGACGCGCTCGGCAGCCCGCCGACGTTCCACGATTCGGTGCGCTGCCTTCGTCCACGCGGCACGCACGTGCAGGTCGGGCTGGCGGCCGGCATCGGCGCGGTGCCTGAGTCGATCTTGGCTGCGGTGATCGCCGGTGAGCTGCAACTCGTCGGCAGTCATGGCATGGCTGCGCGCGACTATCGCGAACTGCTCGACCGCATCGCGTCCGGCGAGCTCGACCCTGCACGGCTGGTGCAACGGACGATCGGGCTCCGGGAGGCACCCCAGGAGTTGGCCACCATGGGCAGCCGCGCCGGCGCCGGGATCACCGTGATCGAGATTTCTGCCTGATCGGGCCTTTACCGCCCCGGATGTGCGGCCTTATCGTTCGCGCGTCATCTCGATCTTTTCCTGTGGAGTTGCCATGCGCGCGTTCGCCCTGTCTCGTGTCGGTACCGCCGCCGTGACTGCAGTCCTGATCGCCACCGGCTTGGTGCTCGCGTCGCCCGGGTCGTCCGCGGCGCCGGTACGGCGCGCGCAGGCGGTGAGCGGCAAGCAACTGACCCTGACTACCGGCCAGGACTTCGGCAGCTACGACGTGGCCGCAGATGCCGCCGGCAACGCCTACATCGGTTGGCTGTCCGCATCGCACACCCAGTCCGTGCGAGTCGTGCACCTTTGCAAGTTGCCGCCCGGCGCGAACGCTTGCGTCGGCGGCGTGCAGACCACGAGCGCGATCGATGGCTCGACGGCGGCCGGGCTGCGGGTGCTCACCACGCCGTCCGGCGGCAAGGTCACCCTCGTCTGGTTCCACGACACGGTGGCGTCCCTGAACGGGCCGGAAGGCGGTGAGATCGCCGAGGCGACGGCTGTGCACGGGCTGCACCTTTCCGCAGGGGCTGACGTTGCGGATGCGCCCAGCCACGCGACGCTCATGGACGTCGAGTTCGGACCGAAATTCTCCATCTGGACGGTCGCCAGCCCGCCGCTTCCGCAGCCGGCGCTGCAGATCCATCCCGGCCTGACCGCCGCGCACACGACCGTCAGCACGCCGTTCACCGTCGGTGGCGCGCAAATCGCGTTCACCAGGGGTAAGCCGATCGTCGCGATCGACAAGGACGGCGCAATCTCCGAACCGGCGCAATACTCGACCGGCACCGCGGCGGGCAATTTCGGCGCGTTCCACAAAGTCGCCGGCACCTGGACGAACGCGCTCTCGGTGCTCAAGGGAACTGCACACGGTGTTCGGCTCATCGCCACTTCCGGGCCGGACTTCTACCGGCCCGCGATCGCGAAGTGGAACGGGCACGGCTTCGGCAGACCGGCCCTGACCGCTGACCACAATGCTTGCGCTCCGTCGTCGCACGACGCCAGCACCGATCCCAGCGGACGGTTGCTGGACGTGTCGAACGAATGCGGCCAGGTCACCGTCGCCAACTACGTCAACGACGATACCGCTGCGATCTACCGGTTCAAGGGCGGCGACACCGTAACGTTCATCCCGCAGATCGCTTCGGGCTCGCGAGGCGTCGCAACCGTGGTGTGGTCGACGCAGACCGCCGCCGCCAACGGGGACATCCTGCACGCGCTGCGCGTGCCGCTTCCGGACACGACGCACACCGTGCTCAAGCACGGCAAGGGCGGCAAGATCTCGCTGATCGGTCCGACCACCTGCCTGCCGCCGGTGCTCGTGCACGTCAAGCTCGGCGCCAGGGCAGCCAAGCACTGGGCGATCCGCACCCGCACGCTCAAGCTCGGCAGCCACGCGGTCACGAAGAACCGGATCAACGGCGCGACGCTGTCAGCAGGAAAGAAATACACGCTGCACGGCAAGGTCGTGTTCGGGAAAGGCAGTTCGCGCAACACGGTGGAGGCAACGCTGAGCTTTGCGACTTGCCCGGCGAGTTGATCCTGCCGCGCGGCTGTCGGCCATCGTCGCTGTCCCGTCGTCGCTCTGTAGGCCATCCGCACCGTCGGCACGATGTCAACGCTCACGTGGGCAGGGCGGCGGCGATTCGGTCGATGGCCTCGGTCAGGATCGTCGGGGACGTCCCGTAGTTCAGCCGCGCGTGACCGGCGCCGCCGGAGCCGAACGTCGCACCGGAGTTGAGGGCAACCCGGGCATGTTCGAGCAGGTAGGCCGCAGGGCCGCCCATGGTCCGGACGTCGCCCAATACCGCCCCGTCGTCGGGAGGCAGCCCGGCGACGCCGCGGAAGTCGAGCCAGGACAAGAACGTCGCTTCGGGGCGGCGGAGCCGCACGCCGGGCAGCCGTTCGGCCACGAGCCGTTCGAGCAGCGCCCGGTTCTCGTCCAGGCCGGCGAGCAACGCGTTTAGCCACTCACCGCCCGCACGCAGCGCGGCGACGTGTGCGATCACCCCGAGGTGGGTCGGACCGTGACTGACGATCTCCGGTAAACGTGCCAGGTCGTGGGCGGCGTCCACTCCACCGATCGCGACCGCCGCCTTGAGCCCGGCAAGATTCCAGCCCTTCGACGCCGAGTACAGGCTCACCGCCGACTCCGAGCCAGGCACCGCCAGGTAGGGCGTATACGACGCGCCGGCGAGCACGAGCGGTGCGTGGATCTCGTCCGCCACGACGCGAACGCCGTAACGATCGGCGAGGGACGCGACCGCTGCGAGCTCATCGCGGGTGTGCACGGTTCCGGTCGGATTGTGCGGGCTGCACAGCAGGTAGGCCGCCGGACGCGCATCCGCGAAGACCCGCTCCAACGTGTCGAGATCCAGACGACTCTCAGCCGACAGCGGGGCCTCGACGACCCGCCGACCGGCATGCTCGATGAACGCGTAGAACGGCGGGTAGACCGGGCAGTTCACCACGACCCCGTCGCCGGGCGAGGTGATCAGGCGCAGCACCTCGGTGACGCCGACCATGACATCCGCGACGATCGCGCTGCGGTCGACATCGATACCGTGCCAACCCCAACGATCCTCGGCGAAGGCCGCCAGCGCCTGCGCATACTCGGCGACACCCAGCGGGTAGCCGGTGTCGCCGGCGTGCACCGCGTTGGTCACCGCCGCGATGACCGGCTCAGCGAGCTCGACGTCCATCTCGGCCACCCATAACGGCAGGACGTCGGCCGGGTACTGGCGCCACTTCATGCTCGTGCGGGTGCGGAGCCGTTCGATCGTTATGTCGAAAGGATTCACGCGACGATGCTGACATGCGGCGCCGACGGCCGCGCGTCCCGGTCGGGTACTGCCGGGTCAGCCGCGTCCAGACGATGCCGAGCGCGAACCACGGGCCGTAGCAGAACATGAATCAGCGCGACAGGTGCCGGAAGTTGGCCCGCTGCTCGGCCGCGGCGGATGGCTACCCCGCGCGGCTGGCCAGCTGTTCAGCCGCTCGGGTGGCCCGATCCCGGATCGTGGCCAGCGCCCGTTCACTCACCCGGGATACTTGTCGAGGTCGACGGCATCGATCGCCGCGCGCACGGATTCGACGGTCTCGTTCACGACGCGCGCCGCGCGTGCCGCGGGCAGTCCCCAGCTGCGTCCTTCGGCGATGAGGTCGTCAGCGCCTAGCTCTGCGTAGTCGATCTTGCCGTTGATGTCGAGGGCCGA
>DASRSG010000152.1:0-4493 GCA_035656595.1 Jatrophihabitantaceae bacterium
CGTGATGACGCCGAGCGAGCAGGCAACCCCTGATCATCACGAACACGGCAAGACGTCCGCGCACGTAAACGACGATGAACTCGCGCGGCGCACCGAGCAGGAGCGCGTGCAAGCCGGCCTGGACGACTACGACCCGAACGACGTCCCTTCGGCAACCGAGTAGCCCGGACGTGACAGCGACCGCGCCGGCACCGAAGCGGCGCAGGCGGATCACGATCGAACAGATCGTCGCGCTCTACGAAGACGCGGAACGGTGCGCCACGTCGGCCGGACTGCGGTACGTGACTCCGGACGAACCCGGCATCCGCCGAATCAAGCGCGGCCGCGGATTCAGCTATCAGGACGCCAACGGCAAGACCGTCGCCGCAGAGGTGAAGCTGCGGATCACCGCGCTGGCAATCCCGCCGGCGTGGACGGACGTGTGGATCTGTGCCTTCGACGATGGGCACCTGCTCGCGATCGGCAATGACGACAAGGGCCGCCGCCAGTATCGCTACCACGACGACTGGCGAGCCTTCCGTGATCTCCTGAACTTTTATCGACTCGTCGACGTCGCTCCGCGCCTGCCGAAGATCCGGACCCACGTCGCCGAGCAATTGCGGCGCCGCACGCAGGATCGCGACAAGGTGCTTGCCGCGATGATCCGGATCGTCGACGTCTGCGGTCTGCGTGTGGGCAGCGAGGAGTACGCCGAGGACAACGACAGCTACGGGCTGAGCACGCTGACCAAAAGGCACGTTCGGGTCAGCGGCGGCACTGTCGAGTTCAACTTCCCCGCGAAGTCCGGCAAGCAGGCGCAGGTGACCCTGCACGACCGCGCGGTCGCGCGAGTTATCGAGGTGCAACTCGGGGCGCGCGGCAAACGGCTCTTCACCGTCGACGGCGCTCCGATCTCAGCCGACGAACTCAACCGCCGGCTCGGCGAACTCGCGGGCGCGCGTGTCACCGCCAAAGACTTCCGTACCTGGCACGGCACTCGGGTGGCGTTCGCGTCGCTGCGCAAGCACCTTCCGCCAGATGACAACCGCGAACAACGCGTGCTCAACGCGGTCGACGCCGCGGCCGACTTCCTGAACAACACTCGCACGATTGCACGTAGCCACTACGTGCATCCGCACGTGGTCGATGCCTATCTCGACGGCACGTTCAGCGAGGTTATGGCGCTGCGCCGCCCGCCGCGCGCGCCAGGTCTGGATGCCGACGAGCGCGCCCTCGCCGGCTTCCTCGGCACCCTGCTCGCCCGCCACCTGCACGCGATCTGAGCAGTGTCGCCGAGACGGATTATGATCCGATCGTGACCCACCGTGGCCGGTGTTTGGACCGAAGCGCCGCCCGGACCGACGTGCCGGAGACCAAAGATTGTCCCGTCGCGATGCCGACTTCCGTCCTACTGATCGCGCCGAGCTCTTCGCCGGTCCAGGCGCGGCCCGCGAAGCGCTACGTGCCATCGTTTGGGCCGACACCTCGGTCGGCGACCCCGAGCGCTGGTCGACCGACCTGATTTGCGCAGCACGTACCGTCCTGGCAGCCGCCACGCCGATGCTGCTGTGGTGGGGCGAGCAGTTCGACCAGATCCACAACGATGCGCTGACTGTCGCGCTCGGCGACAACACCCCGGCGGTCGGACGTCCCGCCAAGGACTGCTGGCCGGAGCGCTGGGAGTTGCTGGGTCCGAGCGCGCGGATGGTGCGCGCCGAGGGCGAACCGCTGCAGCTCAGCGAGGTCGACCTGCCGTTGCGGGCTGACTCGACGGCTTTTTGGACGGGTGTCGTTCGCCCCGCTCACCGACGAGGCAGGGCGCACCGCCGGCGTGCTCGCGACAGCCATTGACCTGACAGTGCTCGTCGCGGCGCGCGAGGCCGAGCGCCGGCGAGCCGACGAGACCGCAGCGAACCTGCAGATCGCGCTCGCCAGCAATCGCCGGATCGGGACAGCAGTCGGGATTCTTATGGCACGCCACCGGATCACCGACGATACGGCCTTCGATCTGCTGCGCGTCACGAGCCAGCGCACCCACCGCAAGCTGCGCGATATCGCCGATGACGTCGTGCTCACCGGAGCGCTGCCGGGCGAATAACGGGATTTGTTCGATGCGGTTATCGCGTGCCAGCCGGTGGGTAGGACCGCCTGCGAGGGACGGTGCTCCGTGCGCTTCAGCGACTGAAAAGCCAGGCTGCTGCGCCGGCTAGGCCCGTCACCGAGCGGAGCTTGCAATGTCGCTGTCTGTCGGTACTGAACGCAACGGTGCGTCCGTGTCCGGGGCCGGGTTTGACGTGCGCACGCTGCGCTGCGACGCGACCCGTGCGAATGTACGGGTCAGCGGGGATCTGGATGCCGACGGCGCAGCGGTGCTGGCCCAGGTCATCGACAGCCACCTGCGCGCCGGGCGACGGTTCCTTCGGTTACACATCGGCGGCGTGCGGTCGATGAGCGAGGACGCCGTCGCGACTGTTGCCGCAGCTCACGATCGACTGTTGGGCAGGCGCGGGACGATGATCCTCACCGGTGTGAGTGAATCGATGGAAGCGATCCTGCGGGCGGCGACCCCGGCTAGCCCGCTGCTGCTGGTCTCACCGACGGCCGCCGAGCAGCTGAGCTGACAAATCAGTTGCTCGGTAACGAGCCGGTGCGCACCAGTTCCTCGGCGATCGAGCGCAGCTTGACGTTCGTGCGCTGGGATGCGTGCACCATTACGTCGAAGGCCTGGCTGGCGGTCACCCGATGTCGCTCCATCAGGATGCCCATCGCCTGGCCGATAAGCTCGCGACTCTTCATCGCCCGCCGCAGGTTCGCCTCGCGGTCGAGCGCAGACAACGCCAGGCTGACGTGTGCGGCGTAACCGATCGCCATCGCCTCGGACTCGGCAGTGAACGCGTCCGGTTCGGTCGAGTACATGTTCAGGGCGCCGAGCTTGTCGCGCTGGGTGGCCAACCGGCAGGCCAGCATACTGCGCAATCCAGCCTTGGCCGCGCCGGCTGAGAACTCAGGCCAGCGATTGTCGCTGAGGACGTCGTCGATGCGGATGATGTCGGCTTCGAGGAGCGCGGTGACGCACGGTCCGTCCCCAAGCTGTTCCTGCAGCTTGTCGCACCGCTCGGCGAGGTCGCCAACGCTGGCCGGGGTTTCGACGACTCGGTCTTGCAGCAGTGAGATGCCGGCCTGCTCACAGCCGGGCACGATGTCGATCGCCAGCCCTAGGGCGCGCTCGAGCAGCTCCTCGAGGGATGGGGCATCGGCCAATTCGGCAGCCAACTGCGCAACCATCAGTACGGCGCTGGCGGCGGACCGCGTATCGCTTTCGACCATGCGGCGTCAGTACCTCTCATCCAGCCGGGTTAGCGCGACTCCGCTCCGATTCAGCGGGCCGTTCACCCAGCGGTGACGTGCACAGCTCTAGGTTAGGCCTCCGGGTGAGTGACGGGGCTCGAACCCGCGACATCCTGGACCACAACCAGGTGCTCTACCAGCTGAGCTACACCCACCATGACCACGGATGCTGGATCACTCCGTAGCCGGGTCAGTCTACCCGGCCGGTCGCCCCGTTCAGCACTGCAGTGGCGACGGCCTGCGCCTCGTCCAGCGATGGCCCTGGCGGCGCGACGAATAGCGTGCCGCGGTAGTAGGCAAGCTCCTGGATGCTCTCGAGGATGTCCTCAAGTGCGCGGTGGGCCAGCCCTTTTGCCGGCTGGGACTGGTAGACGCGCGGATACCAGCGTTTGGCCAGCTCCTTGATCGAGGACACGTCGATCATGCGGTAGTGCAAGTGATCGTCGAGATGCGGCATGTCGCGGGCCAGAAATCCTCGGTCGGTGGCGATCGAGTTCCCGCACAGCGGTGCCATGCGCTGCTCAGGGACGTGCGCACGGACGTAGTCGAGCACCCGCTCCTCGGCCTGCCCGAGCGTGATCGTCGATGCCCGCACCGCCTCGGTGAGCCCCGATGACGCGTGCATGTCCCGCACGAACGGGATCATCGTGTCCAGCACGTCGTCGGCGACGTTGATGACGATGTTGAGGCCCGCGTCGAGTGGGTGCAGCTCGCCATCGGTCACCACCACGGCAACCTCGATGAGCGCGTCCCGGGCGAGGTCGAGCCCGGTCATCTCGCAATCGACCCACACCAACCGGTCTGTCATGGCCGGAAGGCTATACGGCACGGTTACGGTGGGAATCATGCCGTCTGAATTGCTCGATCAGCAGGCCGTGGACGCCGCGCTGGCCGCACTGCACTCCGGTTGGACCGGCAGTACCGACAAACTGTCCCGCTCGATCGAATTCGCCGATTTTCCTACCGCGGTGGAGTTCGTGAACCGGCTCGCCCCGCGCTGCGAGGAGCTCGACCACCACCCGGATCTGGCGGTGCGCTGGCGCTGGGTCGACGTCGTGCTGTCGACGCACAGCGCGGGCGGTGTCACCGACCTCGACGCCACACTCGCGCGCACTGTCGACGAGGTCGCTGCCGGGCTGCCGCTCGCGTCGTCCTGACCGTCTCGC
>DASRSG010000153.1:0-12426 GCA_035656595.1 Jatrophihabitantaceae bacterium
CGCGAACCAGCGTCGCCGACGCCAGCGCTGGTTGATCGGCGGGCTGGCCTCGCTCGCGGCCGCCTGCCTGATCGCGCTGGTCGTGGTGGTGTGGCCGTCCCCGCTCGGTTCGCCCACCCCGAACCTGCACGGAACGTTCGCCCAGGTGATCGCCAGCCCGGTGCGCGCGACGGCAACGTTGACCGGTAAGCCGTGGGGCACGTCGATCGACGTGCACTGCCACTATGTGCACGGCAGCGTCGAGCGTGCCATCCGCTACGACCTGGTCGTGTATGGCAAGCACGGCGGTTCCGAGCAGGTTGGCAGCTGGGCCTTGCCGCCGGACAAGGACATCGACTTCGACGCCGGTACGTCCTTTGCGCCCGATCAGATCAGCAAGGTCGAGATCACCTGGCACGGGACGACGGTCCTGCGCCTCACGCTCTAGCGCTGGCTAGCTGACCGGCAGGCTGAGCACCTGTCCCTTGCCACCGGCGATCGTCACCGGGGTCGGGGTAAGCCCACCGCGGTAGTTCGGCGACGCGCCGGCGATGACGATGCGAATCTCGTGGCCCTTGTTGAACCGATGCACGATGCCCGGCAGCGTGACGGTCACCGGCTTGGACGCATCGGCGATGCGGATCGGTGCGACGAGCCCTTTGATCAGGTGCGCCTTGCCGTCCTTGCCTACGTCGAGCACCTTGGCGAACAGCACCAGCTGGCCGGCCGGGCCGGCCGCTTGGGAGCCTGCGGCCGTGGGCGCCGACAGCGTGACGTGCAGCTTGGGCGACCCGACCACGTGCTGTGCCTTCGGCAGGGCGGCGCTGGTCCACGACGCGAACGTGCCTGGTGCGTCGGACTCGTTGTCGTTCGGGATCTGGTCGGAGAAGCTGCCGATCACGTCGACCGGGTCGACCGTGGTCGGTGCGCCGGCCGGCGGGGTGGTGAAGTTCTGCGAGCCGGCCTTGACTGCGGTCGCCGATTTGACCAGCGTGCCGTCACCGGACAGGTAGAGCTTGCGCATCGTGCCCACCGGGAAATGCGACATGTTGCGGTACGCCGGGGTCGCGATGCCGTGATACGTCACCCAGTTGCGGAAGTAGCTGAACCGCGGACCGGTGTTCGCGTGCTTGTTGCCGCGCAAGTAGTGGTCGAACCAGGCGGCGACCCGCTTGGTTTCGTACTGGGTCTTCGGGTTCGGGTTGGACAGATCGAGCTCACCGGGCGCGGGAGTCGACTGCGAGTGCCCCCAGGACTGCCAGATCATCTTCACCGGGGTGTGCTGCGCGCGCAGCGCCTTGAACGTCGCGGTCGCTTCGTTGAGGTTGAACAGCGTGTCGTTCTCGCCCTGGATCAACAGCACCGGAATCTTGATCTTGTGGAGGTAGTGCGCCACCGAGGCGTGCCGGAATGCCTTGAGCGCGTCGTCCTGGAAGTAGCCGGTGGATCCGCCCGTGACGAGGGCCGGGCAGACGAACGTGGCGAAGTTCGGGCACCCGAGCAGCCGGGTCGGGTCGCCCTGGCCACCCTGCACGCCGTCGGCCGCACCGTCGGCCGAGAACAGCAGTCCCCAGGTCAGCTTGATGGTGCCCGGGTTCGACGTCGTGACGCCGGTGGTCTGGTCGGTGTTGTTCGGAGCCAGCGAGTACGTGAGGTCGTTCCACGTGATGAACGGGACGATCGTGTCGACGCGCGGATCGACCGAAGCGACGGCGAATTGGTTGCCGCCGCCGTAGGAGCCGCCGATCATGCCTAGGCGGGGATCGTGTGCCCGGTGCTTGCCGGCGTGGTCGCGCTTGTCGAGTTCCACGACGCGCAGCGCCTTGACCGGCGTCGTGTGCGCGGCGTCGGTGTAGGCGATGCCCTTTGCGCCGCCGAGGAAGCTGACGAGCTGGCTGCCGGCCTTGCCGTCGTAGTCCGGGTCGTCCAGGGTGATCTTGCAGCCGGAGCCGCCGAAGCCGAGACCGGAGTAGGACAGCACCTCGTAGCCGCGGCTGGCGAAGGCCTTGCCGAGCCCGGCCTGGTCGTCCTTGGAGCCGCCGAAGCCGTTCGTGGTCAGGATGGCGGGCACGCGATGCTCAGGGCTGGCCGACTTGGGCGTGTACAGATCGCCGATGATGTCGCATTTCTGCGATCCGTCCGGCCCGGTGTCGACCGCGAAGTGCAGCGTGCGCACGGCGTACTTGGCCGGCGTGGCGGCCGCTGCTGCTGACCCCGGTAGCGCAGCCAGGCTCGTCGCGACGAGCGCGGCGGTAGCGGCGACGGACAATGCGGTGGCGGCGGTACGGCGCATCCGGGCTCCTCGGCGAGTGAACTACTCAGTGGCTACTCGTCGGTAATAACGACGACACCGTGTTTCGGTTATGTCCCCGCAACACCCGCGCGCATATCCGCGCTCAGCGCAGTACCTCGTCGACGAACGGGCCGACCAGCCGGGTGACGTCGGCCGCGGCGTCCTCGGCGCTCGTGGTCGGCACCAGCGCGTGGCTGATCGCCAGCCGAGCGAGCGAGGCCGCGACAAGTCGGGCGTCATCGGACGTGGCCTGCGGCCAGACCTGTTCGATCAGCCCCCCGACCCGCTCCGCAGCGACCGCCAGACCGGTGGTCGTGAGCAGGTGCATCAGCTCGCCGCCCTCGGCATCGGCGCCGATGACGCGCACCAGCGGTTCGTCCGACGCCAGCTTGAGAAACAATGCGAACGCTCCCGACAGCGCGGCTCGCGCGTCGTCAGCATGCGCGCGCACGTGTGCCTCGACCTCGCCGATGAGCGCCTCGATCTCGCGCAGGATGTAGGCCTGCACGAGCTCCTGGCGGGTGCCGAACTCGTTGTAGACGGTCTGCCGGCTCACCCCGGCGATGCGGGCGACATCGGACATCGTTGTCGAGGACCAGCCTTGCTGGCGGACGAGGTCGTGGACCGCCGCCACGATCGTGTCGCGCAGCAAGGACCGGGCGGCTTGCGGATAGGGGACCCGGGCCACGTGATCAGCTCGCCACCGCGACGAAGTCGACCTTCTCGCGCACGCCGCAGTCGGGGCAGCACCACTCGTCCGGGACGTCGTCCCACGGCGTACCCGGAGCGAAGCCCTCCCGCGGCTCGCCGGCGGCCTCGTCGTAGACGTAGTCGCAAACCTCGCAGCGGAACGCAGCCATGGGCTTAGGCTGCCATCTCCGCATCGACCGCTCGCGCGTACCTCGCCAGCACCTTGTCGCGCTTGCGCGGCGAGATGTTTGCCAGCGTGACGTCGCCGCCGTAGTGGGCGAGCACGCGGTGGTCCATCACCCGGCGCCACAGCGGCGGTACGTAGCAGAGCAGCACCATCGCCGCGTAGCCGGACGGTAGCTGCGGTGACTGCTCGTAGTGCCGCAGCGCCTGGTAGCGGCGGGTGGGGTTCGCGTGGTGATCGCTGTGCCGCTGCAGGTGGTAGAGGAACAGGTTCGTGGTGACATTGTTGTTGTTCCAGCTGTGTCGCGGCGAGACGCGCTCCCAGCGCCCGTTCTCGAGACGCTGGCGGGCCAGGCCGTAGTGCTCGAGGTAGTTGACCGCCTCCAGCAGCGAGAATCCGAAGATCGCCTGGATGGCAAGGTAGGGCAGCATGCCGACGCCGAACAGCGCGAGCAGCACGCCCCACAGCACGACCGACATCGCCCAGGCATTGAGGATGTCGTTGCGCGGTGACCAGGTGCGCTTGCCCGTCCGGCGCAGCCGGCTGCGCTCGACCGTCCAGCCATTGCGCACCGAGCCGGCAACCGTGCGCGGCCAGAACGCCCAGAACGACTCACCCAGGCGCGACGACGCGGGATCTTGCGGTGTCGCGACCCGGACGTGGTGGCCCCGGTTGTGCTCGATGAAGAAGTGCCCGTAAAACGTCGGGGCGAGTGCGATCTTGGACAGCCAGCGCTCGAGGTGCTCCTTCTTGTGGCCGAGCTCGTGCGCGGTGTTGATGGCGATGCCGTTCAGCGTGCCGAGCGTGAAGGTAAGGCCGAGCTTGTCGACGATCGAAAGGCCGCCGTGATCGGCAAGCAGCCAGCAGCCGACGAAGATGGCGATGTACTGCAACGGCAGGAACGCGTAGGTGACCCAGCGGTAGTAGCGGTCCTGCTCGAGCCAGGCGACGATGTCGTCGGGCGGGTTGGTCGGGTCGGTTCCGATCGCCAGGTCGAGGAGCGGGATGAGCACGTAGATGAAGATCGGCCCGATCCACCAGAACAGGCCTAGGCCGGTCAGGTTCACCAGCCCCCAGCCGAGGAACAGGAACATCGGCACGACGGCGCCGATCAGCCACAGGTAGCGCTTGCCGTCACGCCAGTCGGGCCGCTCGGCGCTACGAACCGCTCGTCCAGCCAGGGTGGTCGTCATGGCGCGGCCTCCTGAAGTAGCAGCTTTACACGACCGTCCCACATGTAAAACTATCTGGCAAGGCAACCCGCGCTGTACACCGAATAGCACTTTGCCCCGCGTACCCACGCTGCGAGCGATCCGCAGCGTGCGTACGCGGGGCAAGGAGGACGGAGCGGAGCTACTCGCGCAGGTAGCTGATCGAGAAGTTGGTGCCGCCGCTCAGCGCGCTGGTGTGGTCCTCGAAGCCCCCCGAGTTACTGGCATCGAGGGCGACCGGCCCGGTGTCGCCGAGCGTGCCGCCGTCGACCTGCGAGCCAGTGAAGTTGACCGATCCGAAGTTCGGGTAGGCCGCGGTCGGCGACTCCATGATGACCTCGACGCTGGCGTTCGTGGCGGTGGGCGTCTGGTTGGTCGTCTTGGACCAGCCCTGCGTGTTGTCGGTCAGCGTCAGCGTGTAGTTCACGCCGCTGCGGGTGACCGTGGCGCTGATTTGGTCACCGGCCGCCGCCGGGTTGCTGTAGTACACCGGCGAGGCGGGATACATCTCATACCAGCCCTGATAGACCGGACGCCCGCTCGAGCAGTCGGTGGCGACGCCGGTCTGCTCGACGGTGGCCGAGCCGTACCCGTCGATGCCAACCCACGGGGCGAACAGGTCGTCGGTCGAGTTGCAGGTGACCGCCGGCTCGACCCAGGACGAGGTCACCGAGCTGAACCCGGAGCCTTGCGCGGCGTAGCCCGACCAGTTGCCGCCGTCCTCGTTGAAGCCGTGCCGCACGAGGTCCCCGGCGTGCAGGGTGGTGCCGATCCGTGGCGGCGCGAAGGACATCGCGTGATGCGCGGCGGTCAGGGACGCGGCGGGCGAGGCGGGCGCAGCTGAGAGCGCGAGCGCGCCGGCAGCCACCGCGGCTACACCGAATGCGGCGAGCCGGACGAGACGACGGGGCATGATCAACCTCTCGGACAATCGAAACGGTCAAACCGTACGAAACGGACAAATGTTGGTATGAACCTATCCCGGTCTGCGACGACGCGCCAGTAGCGCGCCGGCCGGCACCGGTCCCCGCTGTCGGCGCGCGTCGGCGACTACGGTGGACAGATGACCGCGGGGCGCACCTCCGGAGGGCCGTGATGCACAAGCGGATCTTCGGGATCGAGAACGAGTACGGCGTGACCTGCACGTTCCATGGCCAGCGCCGGCTCTCGCCCGACGAGGTGGCCCGGTACCTCTTCCGGCGGGTGGTGTCCTGGGGACGGTCGTCCAATGTCTTCTTGAAGAACGGTGCCCGGCTCTACCTCGACGTGGGCAGCCATCCCGAGTACGCCACGCCCGAATGCGACTCGCTGACCACGCTCGTCGCCCACGACAAGGCGGGCGAGCGCATCCTCGAAGGCCTCGTGATCGACGCCGAGAAGCGGCTGCACGACGAGGGCATCGCCGGCGACATCTACCTGTTCAAGAACAACACCGACTCCGCGGGCAACAGCTACGGCTGCCACGAGAACTTCCTGGTCGGCCGGCACGGTGAGTTCACCCGGCTGGCCGACGTGCTGATCCCCTTCCTCGTCACCCGCCAGCTGATCTGCGGCGCGGGCAAGGTGCTGCAGACCCCGCGCGGCGCGGTGTACTGCGTCAGCCAGCGCGCTGAGCACATCTGGGAGGGCGTGTCGTCGGCGACCACCCGCAGCCGTCCCATCATCAACACGCGCGACGAACCGCACGCCGACGCCGAGCGCTACCGGCGCCTGCACGTGATCGTCGGCGACTCGAACATGAACGAGTCGACGACGATGCTCAAGGTCGGCTCGGCCGACCTGGTGCTGCGGATGATCGAGGACGGCGTGACCTTCCGCGATCTGACGCTGGAGAACCCGATCCGCGCGATCCGCGAGATCAGCCACGATCTCACCGGTACCAAGGCGATCCGGCTGGCGGCCGGCCGCACGGCGAGCGCGCTCGACATCCAGCGCGAGTACTACACGCGCGCCCTCGACTACGTCGAACGCACCGGCGGCGACGATGCCGCCAAGCGGGTGCTCGAGCTGTGGGGACGAACCCTCGATGCGGTCGACCGGCAGGATCTCAGCCTGATCGACCGTGAGATCGACTGGGCGACGAAGTTCCAGCTGATCGAGCGGTACCGGGCCAAGCACAACCTCGCGCTGTCGTCACCGCGCGTGGCCCAGCTCGACCTCGCCTATCACGACATCTCGCGCACCCGCGGGTTGTACTACCTGTTGCAGAAGCGCGGCGCGGTCGACCGCATCGTCTCGGATCTGTCGGTGTTCGAGGCGAAGAGCGTGCCGCCGCAGACGACGCGGGCCAAGCTGCGCGGTGACTTCATCAAGCGGGCGCAAGAGAAGCGCCGCGATTTCACCGTCGACTGGGTGCACCTCAAGCTCAACGACCAGGCGCAGCGCACCGTGCTGTGCAAGGACCCGTACCGCAGCGTGGACGAGCGGGTCGAGAAGCTCATCGCCTCGATGTGAGCCGACCGGGCATCGGTCGAGTTATCCAGCGGTCGACGCGGTCGCAGCGCACTAACCTGGCAGCTATGTCCACCACCACGCGCGCCGCATCGCCGCGGCGCCGCACGGGCATTAGTTTCGAGGACATGGCGGCCCGGCGAGCAGAGCGACTGGTGAACCTGGTCATCTGCCTGCTCTCGACCCGCCAGTTCCTCAGCGCCGAACGGATCCGCGACGCCGTGCCCGGTTACGAGGCAGCCGACGGCGCGAAGGCCACCGACGAGGCGTTCAAGCGGATGTTCGAACGCGACAAGGCCGAACTGCGTGATTTAGGCATCCCGCTGGAAACCGGCCGCAACAGCCATTTCGACAGCGAGGACGGCTACCGGATCAAGCGCCGCGACTACGAGCTGCCGCTGATCGAGTTCGACTCCGCCGAGGCGGCCGCGGTCGGCCTGGCCAGCCGGTTGTGGCGTTCGGCGACGCTCGGCACGGCCGCACGCACGGCACTGATGAAGCTACGTGCCGCCGGCACCACGGTGCAGGACGACGCGGCGCCGGGCGTGGTGCCCGACCTCGACACCAGCGACCCGAGCCTGCCGACGATGATCGATGCCGCGCGCACGGCCCGGGTGGTGCGATTCGACTATGTGAAGTCCGGTGCCGACACCGCTGAAACCCGCACCCTCGAGCCGTGGGGCGTGCTGTCGTGGCGTGGCCGGTGGTACGTCGCCGGGTTCGACCGCGATCGCGGCGAGCCGCGCAGCTTCCGGCTCTCGCGCATCGCCGGCCGAGCTGAGCTGGTCGGCCAGCCCGGTGCGTTCGAGCGTCCGGACGGTTTCGATCTCTTGCAGATGGTGGCCGGCCATGTCTGGGACGACACCCAGATGGGCCACGTGCGGGTGACCGGTCCGGTGGCCTCGCTGCGCCGCATGGCCACCCGGGATGACGACGGCGTGCTCGAGATCAGCTTCTCCGACACCAGCGGGCTGGCCCGACAGATCGCTGCCGCGGGATCCGCGGCGCACGCGCTCGACCCGCCCGAACTCGTCGAAGCGGTCGTCGCCCGCCTTCGCGCCGTCGTGGGAGCAGATGCGTGACCAGGGCGACGTCGAATGAGCAACGTCTGCCGCGGTTGCTGGCACTCGTGCCGTACCTGCAGGCCCGCCCGGGCATCCGGGTGGACGAGGCGGCCGCCGATCTGGGCGTCACCGAAGATCAACTGCGCCGCGATCTGCAGTTGCTGTGGATGTGCGGCCTACCGGGGCACGGGCCGGGCGATCTCATCGACCTGTCCTTCGAGGGTGAGACGGTGACGGTGATCTTCGACGCCGGGATGTCGCGTCCGCTGCGGCTCTCGCCCGAGGAGGCGCTGGCCCTTGTCGTTGCACTGCGCACGCTCGCCGAGACGCCGGGCATCGCCGACACCGATGCCGTGCAGCGCGCGCTGGCCAAGATCGAATCGGCCGCCGGGGGAGCGGTCGACGATGCCACCGTCACGGTCGCGCTGGACGCGACCACCAAGCTGCTGCCCGTGCTGCACCGCGCGGTGGCCGAGGCGCGCGCGCTTGAACTGCGGTACTGGACGGCAACGCGCGACGAGTCGACCGAACGGGTCGTCGACCCGTTGCGGATCTTCGAAGCCGACGGTCATGCCTACCTCGAGGCGTGGTGTCGCAACGCTGAAGGCGTGCGCGTGTTCCGCGTCGACCGCATCGAGGACGTCTCGTTGCTCGACGAGCCGGCCCGTCCGCCGCAAGGCTTGGAACTGCGCGACCTGGCCGAGGGCGTCTACCAGCCCTCGACCGATCACATGCTCGCCGTACTGCGCGTATCGCCGGCGTACGCGTGGGTCGCCGACTACTACCTGGCCGAAGAGGTCACCGAGGTGCCGGACGGGTTGCGAGTCAGCTTCCGGGTCGCCGAACCGAGCATGGTCCGGTCGCTCGTGCTGGGCTCCGGCGGTCAGGTCGAGGTGCTCTCGCCGGGCTGGTTGGCCGAGTCGATCCGCTCCGACGCCGCTCGGGCGCTGGCCGCCTACGCGGCGAAGTAGTCTCTCTGCTGTGGGGTGGGTCGTTGGCGGGGTATGGATCGGCGTGGTCGTCCTGGCGGCGGTCGTGCTCGGGTTCTGCGCCTATGAGCTGATGTGGAAGAGCAGGCGACTCACCGCTGACCTCGAGCGGCTCGCGGGCGTGTCCGCCCGTCTGGCCGGACTGCAGAGTGAACTCACCGCAGCGCAGCGCCGGTTCGCCGACTCGAGCAGCTGAGCGGTGGTCGCTCTTCCGCGCCCCCTGCGGCGCCGCAAGATCAATCCCGAAGGCCGCATGTCGGTCCTCGATCACCTGCGCGAACTGCGCCGCCGATTGATCATCATGGTGGTGATCATCGCCGCAGGCGCGGTGCTGGGCTGGTACCTGTACGACCCGATCATCCGCTTCCTCGAGCATCCGTACTGCGCGGTCAACTACAAACACCGGTTCCCCGGCACGAAGACGAAGCAGTGCGACCTGATCTATAGCGGCGTGCTGGACGGATTCACCACCCGCCTGAAGGTGTCGGTCATCGCCGGCGCGGTCTTCACCGGACCTTTGTGGCTGTACCAGATCTGGGCGTTCATCACCCCCGGGCTGCGCAAGAACGAGCGCAAGTACACGATCGTCTTCATCGTCACCTCGACGATCCTCTTCGTCGCCGGGATGAGCCTGGCCTACGTCGTGCTGGCCAAGGGTCTCAACATCCTGCTGACGCAGGCAGGCAGCGGCGTGCAGGCCCTGCTCACGGTGAACGCCTACCTCTCGTTCGTCACGCTCATGCTGGTCGTCTTCGGGGCGGCATTCGAACTGCCGCTGCTCGTTGTCATGGCGAACCTGGCCGGCGTGGTGTCCGCGAAGATCCTGCGCAAATCGCAGCGGATCGCGATCTTCCTGATCTTCCTGTTCGCCGCGGTGGCCACCCCCTCGACCGACCCGTTCACGATGTGCGCGATGGCACTGCCGATGGTGCTGCTGTTCGAGGGCGCGGTGCTCTTCGCTGTCTTCCACGACCGGCGCAAGGCGCGCCGCCGCGCGGCCGAGCGCGAGGTCACGCACTTGGACGACGACGTCCCGTCCGCCGTCGATGCCCTGCCGCGTCGCTTGGCCGACGACGAGTGGGGCGACACCACCTAACTACGCTGGACCCATGTCGTCGCCCAGCGAGCGGTATGCCGCCGCGCGGCGGCGGACCGAGCGGCCCGCGCTGGCCTCGTTCGGTGGTGGTTACCCGTTCCCGCTCGACGACTTCCAGGTGCGCTCGTGCGAGGCGCTCGAGGACGGCTACGCCGTGCTGGTCTGCGCGCCTACTGGGGCGGGCAAGACCGTGGTCGGCGAGTTCGCCGTCCACATGGCCCTCGCGTCCGGGCAGAAGTGCTTCTACACGACCCCGATCAAGGCCCTGTCGAACCAGAAGTACAACGATCTGGTGGCGCGGCATGGCAGCGCACAGGTCGGCTTGCTGACCGGCGACAACTCGATCAACGCCGATGCGCCGATCGTCGTGATGACGACCGAGGTGCTGCGCAACATGCTCTATGTCGGCAGTGCGTCGCTGACCGACCTCGGCTACGTGGTGATGGACGAGGTGCACTATCTCGGCGACCGCTTCCGCGGCGGGGTGTGGGAAGAGGTGATCATCCACCTGCCCGCCGCGGTGCGCCTGGTCAGCCTGAGCGCCACGGTCTCGAACGCCGAGGAGTTCGGCGAGTGGCTGGTGTCGGTCCGCGGCGAGACGAAGGTGATCGTCCACGAGCAACGTCCCGTTCCGCTGTGGCAACACCTGCTGATCGGCCGCCGGCTGTTCGACCTGTTCGCCGGCGACGGCACCGGCGTGGACAACGACCTCAGCCGGTACGTGCAGGAACGGATGCGCTACCTCGACCCGGGCGCGTTTCATCGGCGCGGCGGCCCGCGCGGGTTGCGCAACTGGCGCCCGCAACCACGTCCGGACGTCATCGCGCGCCTCGACAGCGACGGCCTGCTGCCGGCCATCACCTTCGTGTTCAGCCGCGCCGGTTGCGACGCCGCCGTGCAGCAATGCGTACACGCCGGCCTGTGGCTCACCACTGAGGACGAGCGCGACGCGATAAACGCCCTTATCGACGAACGCACCGCCGCGGTGCCGCGCGAGGACCTCGAGGTACTGCAGTACTGGGAATGGCGCGACGGGCTGCGCCGCGGCGTCGCCGCGCACCACGCCGGGCTGGTGCCGGTGTTCAAGGAGACCGTCGAGGAGCTGTTCGTCCAGGGCCTGGTCAAGGCCGTCTTCGCGACCGAGACCCTCGCGCTCGGCATCAACATGCCGGCGCGCACGGTCGTCCTGGAGCGGTTGTCGAAGTTCAACGGCGAGACCCATGCCGACCTGACGCCGGGGGAGTACACCCAGCTCACCGGACGTGCCGGTCGTCGCGGCATCGACGTCGAGGGGCACGCCGTCGTGCTGTGGAGTCCCGAGGTCGATCCCGGACGGGTCGCGGGCCTCGCCTCGACTCGCACCTATCCGCTGCGCTCGTCGTTTCGACCGTCCTACAACATGGCGGTCAACCTCGTCGCGCAGATGGGACGAACCGCCGCCCGGCGCCTGCTCGAGTCGTCGTTCGCGCAGTTCCAGGCCGACCGCGGCGTGAGCGGGCTGGCCAAGCAGATCCGTCGCAACGAGGCGACGCTGCGCGAGTACGAGCAGCAGCTGACCTGCCATCTCGGCGACATCGGCGAGTACGCGCGGCTGCGGCGCGAGCTCACCGATCGCGAAGGCGATCTGTCCCGGCAGGGTGCGCAGGCTCGCCGCGCGGCGGTGGCCCACTCGCTGGAGGCGTTGCGTCCCGGCGACGTGATCCGCGTGCCGTCCGGAAAGCGGGCCGGGCTCGCCGTCGTACTGGACCCGGGCGTGCATCCGCGGGACGACCCGCACCCGCTCGTCGTGACCGAGGCGCGCTGGGCCGGGCGGTTGTCGATGACAGACTTCCCGGTCACCGCCGAGGTGCTCGGCACCGTGCGCGTCCCGAAGCGGATCGAGTATCGCTCGCCGCAGGTCCGCCGTGATCTGGTGTCCAGCCTGCGTGCCCTCGACTTGCCGCCGGCCGAACGCCGCAGGCGCAAGCCCGACGCGGCGAGCGGTGATGACGCCGAAGTGCTGCGGTTGCGCGCCGCGCTGCGGGCGCATCCCTGTCACCAGTGCAATGACCGCGAGCAGCACATGCGCTGGGCCGAACGGCATGCTCGCCTGAAGCGCGATAACGACGACCTGCGACGCCGCATCGAAGGGCGCACTGGCTCGCTGGGCCGCCGGTTCGACCGCATCTGCCAGCTCCTCGACCGGCGCGGCTACCTCGCGGCTGACGAGACGACGCCGGCCGGGCGACAGCTGGCCCGGATCTGGTCGGAGTCGGATCTGGTCATCGCGGAATGCCTGCGCGCGGGGGTATGGGATGCACTGGACGCGGCCGAGCTGGCCGCGGTCGTCTCGGTGCTGGTGTACGAGCCGCGCCGCGACGAGCGAGCTGTCGACCGGATGCCGACCCCATCGGTTCGCGACGCGCTCGCGACGACGGTGCGGATCTGGGCGCGGGTCGTCGAGGACGAGGAGGAACTCGGCCTGGCACC
>DASRSG010000154.1:0-5318 GCA_035656595.1 Jatrophihabitantaceae bacterium
CGCGGGATCGTCACCGTCGGCGCGCGCACTTCCTCGCCGAGGGTGGCGATCCGTGCATAGCCGGCGAACGCGAAGAAGAGCAGCCCGCCGGCCTGCAGGATGCCGTGCAGCGAGCCGTCTGGAAACGGGTTCAGGTGGTCAGCCGAAGCGGTACCGCCGAACAGGCAGCCGAGCACCACCACGATCAGCACGGCGAGGACGATCGCCACGATCGCGCGGGTCGCAAGCGCCGACCTTTGCACGCCGCAGACTCCCAACAGCGTCAATGCCACGACCGCAAGTGCCGCCAGTACCCGCGCCTGGCTGGGCACCGCGTACGAGGCAAAGGTCAGCGCCATCGCCGCGCAGCTCGCGGTCTTGCCGACGACGAAAGCCCACCCCGCGAGGTATCCCCAGAACGCGCCGAGTCGGCGTCGCGCATAGACGTAGGTACCGCCGGACTCCGGGTACAGCGCGGCCAGCCGCGCAGACGAGGTTGCGTTGCAATACGCGACGAAACCTGCGATCGCCAGCGCGATCAGCAGCCCGGAGCCCGCCGCGCGAGCAGCAGGGGCGAGCGCAGCGAACACGCCGGCCCCGAGCATCGCACCTAGGCCGACGACCACCGCATCGGCAACACCGAGTCGCCGAGCCAGTGTGGTCACAGCCGGTTCGCGTGCTCGCGCACGGCGTCCTGCAGCACCGCGGCGGTCAGCAACTCCTTCGGCACGAACGGCGCGGCGAGCTCGACGGGTAGGTCGTCGCGGCTGTGGCTCGAGCAGAGCACGACGGCTACCGAGGGCCAGCGCTCGGCGATCACGCGGGCTGCGGTGGGGCCGTCCATACCCGGCATGCGCATGTCCAGCACGACGACATCGGGATTGACCCGTTCGACCAGCGCGATCCGGAACGGCAGCTGGTCATCGACCACGACGACACGAAGCGTGCGCGCCACGACTGGTTCGGGCGCGGCACCCCTGCAGTCGGCGTCGTCATGACAGCTATTCTGCGCTCGCCAACACCGCCGCGCACGGGTACTGGCATCCGTTCACGCGTTCTGTCATGACTGCTGGAGATACAACAATGCCGCCGCCGCCCGCCGGTTCAGATCCGGCTCCTCGGCGAAGCCGAGCTTGCCAGAGATCGCGTTGGTGTGCTTCTCGACGGCGCGCTCGGTCAGGAACAGCGCACCGGCGATGGCCGCGTTGTTCTTGCCGAGCGCCATCTGCTCGAGCACCGGCTGAGCAGCACGAAACCGATGCCGGGCTGGTCGGCCGCCCAGTCGTCGTCGATGGGTTCGGTGCGCGGCGAATGCACCGTACCAATCGCGGGTCAACTGGTCAGCGACGCAGCTACTGTGGCAGCGAGTTCCCAGACCGCCTCGCGCGACTCTTTCGTGACAGCGCCCGTGATCGTGACGGGCGCGAAGACGCGTTCCCAGCCCATGCCCTTGGCGATCGACTCCACCGCGCGTACCGCACCCGTCGCGTCGTTGTTGCCGTGCACGTACAGCCCGTACGGCGCGCCCACCCTCGCAGTCAGGCAGGGGTAATAGACATTGTCGAAGAACAGCTTGAGCGCTCCGGACATGTAGCCGATGTTGGCCGGTGTCCCAAGCAGGAAACCGTCGGCGGCCAACACGTCCGACGCGGTCGCGGCAAGTGCGGGGCGCACCACGACGTCGACACCTTCGATGCCGTCGGCCTTCGTGCCGTCGAGCGCAGCTTCGAGCAGTTCCTGAGTTGCCGGCGAAGCCGTGTGATGGACGAGCAGGAGCACCTTCGAGTCGTCGGCCACCCGCCGAATGTATCGAGCCGCAGCTAGTGCGGCACGTGGATGTGCAGCTTGAACCGCTTGGCGACGTCGGACTTGTCGAAGGGCCGCCGCTCGACGAACTTGACCGTGCCCGTGCCGTCGTTGACGGCCTTCAAGACGTAGATGGTGTGGTACGGGAAGCCGACGGTGCCGGGCTTGTGCTTGTAGGGACGGACCGTGCGTCGCACCACCGACATCGTGCGCGTGCCGGATTGCGCGCTGATCTTCCAGCTGAAGCCGCCGTCGCGATCGGTGCGCAAATCGATCTTGATCTTGTGTGCCTTCTCGACCGTGACGTGCTTGCCGGAGTCGCTCAGTGTGTACTTGGGCATGTGCGTGCTGGTCGCACCCGCAGCAGCTGGCGTCGCCAGACCGGCTACGGCCAGGGCGAGCGCGGTCAATCCGATGGTGATGCGGCGAGGCTTCGAAATGATCATGTCGCGCACGCTAGTCGTCGGGTGCGATACCGCGTCGCAAGGAACGATCAAGACTTCCGTTCGCGCTGTCACTGATTGCCCTTGAGCTTGCGCCACCCGCCGGCTCGATTGTTGGCGATGATCTGCCGGAACATGTCGAGCAATGCGGGGCCGTTGATCGTGGCGTCTCTGCCGAGGATCGGCCTCGTGGATGAGATCGCGCACGCGGTGACAGATTTCTTGCTGCCAGTCCGGCAAGGCGTCGATGTAGGCGTCGACGCGCCGGTCCTTCTCGTAGCCGTCGGCCGTCATGCCACCGATCGTGCGAGTCAGCTCAGCAAGCGCGCGTGGAGGACTTGACAAGCTTCGAGCCGTGCCGCAGTTGCACGCTGTGCAGCGAGGCCGGGTGGTTGCGCTGGAAGGCGACTGCCTTGTGGTTGGCGTTGAGTGCCTTCGCGTGGGTGGGGTAGGCCTGGATCCTGATCCCGCCGCCGCAGTGGAGCACCGACACGCTGTACGAGGTCGCTGCGTCAGCGGCACCGGCGAAGCTCAGCGGTGCGATGGCAAATGCGGCAACTGTGGCAGCGAGTGCGAGTTTGCGGTTCAGGTCCATACGCTTAGCTAACATGGGCCTTACGAAGGTAATCGGTAGATGACCGCAAGATTGCCCGTGCAGATCTCGGCCGCGCGGCATCGGAGGGACAGATCTGGCGCAAACCTTGAGGAAGTTTCGGTTAGACGACGGCCGCGATGGCAAATGCAACGTTGGGGATGACGAGCAGGCACACGCCGAGGATGCCGAGCACCAGGCCGGCCACGGCCATCCCCTCGCCTGCCTCGTGCCGCTGATTGATCTGGCGGCGGGCGATGACGCCGAAGATGACAGCCAGCACGCTGCCGATCCAGAAGACCCAGAGGATGCCGAGCACCATCGACGCGATCGCGTAGCCGTTCGTAGTGGCCCGGACGGGCTGGTAATACGGCGGGTAGGGCGGCGCAGCCCACGGTTGGCCCTGGTACTGCGGCGGATAGCCGTAGCTCGGCGGCGTGCCGTAGGTCGGCGGCGCGCCGTAGTAGGCCGGGTACTGCGGCGGATTCTCAGGCACGTACTGCGGCTCGATCGGGTCGTGCGTCATTGCTTCTCCTTGACGATCTGTGCGACCCGACGCGCCTAGCGATGATCGGCGCTTGCTGGGCATGATCTTGGCTGGCAGGGCAGCGGTTCGCAACCGCTACGACCGGTCAGTCGTAGATCGCGTCGACCTGCCAGACCCCTTCGGGCATCGTGCCGCTCACGAGGTAGGCACGCCCGCGCACGTCCACCAACTGGCACCGGACGACCGAGCGGGCCGCCTCGCTCCACCAGCGCTCGTCCACCGGCCAGGGACCGGCCCACGACGTGATCGACACCGGCTTCTCGCTGCCGAGCGCGAACAGCGCTGGCGGCGCCGGCATCGCACCACGCTCGGTGACCACGACCGATCGTCCGGATCCATCGAGTACTTGGGCAGCACGCGGGGGATCGAGCAGGACGGACGGTGCGGGCGCGGGCAGCAGTCCTGGCCACGGCTGCTGTGGTGAACCGATGGCGACCGGTGCGTCGCCCCACGGCACCAGCCGGGTGCGCTGGGCCGGATCGCGCCCGCCGTCGAGCACCGGGGCCAGCACCGAGCCGTGCCCGAGCAAGGTCTGTACCCGGGCCAGCGCCCGGTGTGCCCGTTCGTCCTCGGCGCCCGAACCGCCCCACAGCGACTGCTGGTGCGCGCCGGTCGGCACCGTTTCGATCGGGACGAGCCGCAGCCGGGCCACGCCGCCGGTCGGTCGGTCGGGACGCGACAGCCAGCCCTCGAGCTGCCAGCGCACCCGGTCGAGCACGTCGGTCGGGCCCAGCACGCCGGCGTGCCGCCAGCGGCGGACCGTCTCTTCGCCGTTCTCGGAGACCGCCTGCAATTCGAGGCAGGTGCAGGCCAGGCCGTGCGCGCCGAGATCGGTGATGAACTGCTCGGCCGTGCCGCGCGCGCTGAAGGCCACCGCGTCGACGCGGTCGAGTGCCGGTTCGAGATCGAGCGTCACGGTGAACTCGACCGGGGGCCGGCGAGCGGCGACGGGACGGTCGTCGGTGCCGCTGGCCTGCCGGTGCGCCCAGGCGCCGGACGGCCCGAAGCGGGCCAGCACGTCACGCGCCGGCAGCGCGGCGAACGCACCGAGGGTGCGGATGCCGAGCCGGCGCAGCAGGTCGATCAGCGGCGACGTCCCGAACGGGTCGAGGGTCTCGATCGGCAGTCCGGCGAGGAAGGCCGGCGAACCGCCGGGGTCGACGATCACCGCGCGGCGCGCGGACTGTTCGGCCGCGAACGCGCCGTCGGCGATGCCGATGAGGACGTCGGCGCCGTCGAGCTGCGGCAGTCCCATCACCGATCGGGACAGGGCGTGCAGCACGCCGGTCTCGCCGCCGAAGTATCGCGACGGCCCGCGCACGTTGATCGCGGCCAGCCCGGGACGGGTGATCTCGACCCCCGGCGCGATCGACTCGAGCCCGGCGACCACCGGTTCGAAGGTGCGCGCCTCGGCCGCCTCGTTGCGCGGCAGCACGGCGAGCTCTGGGCAGCAGGCCTGCGCCTCGCGGCGGCGCAGGCCGCGGCGGACTCCGGCCATCCGGGCGGTGTGCGAGCAGGCCACGATGAAGTTGGCGGTGATGACGGCGACGGGTGCCTCGGCGCCGAGCGCGGCCTCCAGCCGGGCGGTGGTGACCGGCCAGTCCGGACACCACACCGCGATCATCCGGGGCGGCGCATCGAGCACCCGTCCAGCATCGAACGCCCGTTCGGTTAAGTCAACCACGCAACCTGGTCCCGGCGGCGGATGAGGTAAGCGGTCTCGGCGGTGTTGCCCGCCAGCACGATGGCCCGGTCATAAGCCGCGCGCGCCTCTTGGCCGCGGCCCAGCCGGCGCAGCAGATTCGCGCGAGCACCGTGGTAGGCGTGGTAGCCGGCCAACTTGTCCGCGAGACGGTCGACGGTGGCCAGTGCCACCTCCGGTCCGTCCAGCTCGGCGACCGCAATGGCCCGGTTGAGGGCGACGATCGGCGAGGGATCGAGGCGGACCAGC
>DASRSG010000155.1:0-11187 GCA_035656595.1 Jatrophihabitantaceae bacterium
AGCACCGACTTGGTGAACTCGACGATCGTCTTGCCGAGTTCGAATGCTGCCTTCACGACGTCCTTCAGCGTGTCGAAGGCGATCTTCGCGATCTCCTTGAGCACATCGACGAGCGCATGTCCGAGATCGAACAGCGCCTGCACGACCCGCTTCACCGCGGCCAGGCCGGCGGCGGCGATGTTCACAACGAGGTCGACGATCGTCTTGCCCGCCTTGACCAGGCCGTCGACGACGGCCGCCGCGATGTTCGCAGCGGCCTGCACCGCGAACTGCAGCAGGTCGACGATCGACTCGCCGATCTCGGCAGCGGCCTGGGCTACGCGGGTGACGAACGCGACGCCGGCGGCAATCGTCTCGTTGAGCAGTTCACCGACGGTGTGGCTCAGTTCGGTCAGTGACTTGACTACCTGCTTGAGCAGATCCTGCGGGCGCGTGACGAGGGTGAACAGAATTTCGCCAACGGCATGGCCGAGCGCGATGAGTGCCATCACGCTGTTCTTGATGAGCGTGTAGCCGAATTGCGCGGCCTGCTCGAGGATGTTGCCGACCGTCTTGCCGATGGCGATCAGCGCGTCGATGCCGCGTTGCACGAGGCCGGCAGCGAGATTCACCATCGTGCCGAGCAACTCGGCAAGCGTGCGTCCGAGGTTGTCGGCGGCCTTGAGCACCGCAACCAGTCCGTCGCGTGCCAGGTCGAACGCGGCCACGACCATGTCGCGCATCGAGATGCCGATCTGCTCCAGGCCACCCATGATGGTCTTGAGTACTTGATAGCCGGCGTCGAGGACCTTGCCCAGCAAATCGCCTAGCGTGGCAGCTGCGTCATATAGGGCGTGGCACAGGTCTTGTACCTGATCGGCCGCCCAGTTCACCACATCGCTGACCGCGTTGACGAACGCGTCGCCGACCTGACTTAGCGCATCGACCACGGCGTTGACTGCGTCAGAAAGTGCGTCGCCGACGTCGTCGATGAAATCGACGACCGCGTCATCGTGGGTTTTGCTGGCGTGTTTGATGGCGTTCGCGCGCATGGCGTGCCCGGCATCGCGCAACCAGAACGCGACCTCGTGCGCGGCGCGCTTGTCGATCTTGCCGTCGTCCTTGACGACGAGATCCTGCATGTACAGCAGGCCTTGCGCGCGCGGGAGCAGGCTGATCGCGTGCACCACGCCGGTGGCCTGGCCCTGCTTCCGGTATCCCTCGACGAGGGCCCGGCGCTCGTCGTCGCCAAAGGTGGCGGCGGTCTGGAAGAGCTGCCGATGCTGCTCCGGTGTCTGCAGGGTGGCCGCGTAGGTGCGCGCCAGTGCTACTGCGCGGTTCCGGCTGCGTTGGAAGGCTGCGCTGAACGCAGGCGCGGTCTCCACGTCATGGAAGTCGGTCGCGGCGAGCCGGCCTCGCATCGCGTCCAGATCGCGAATCGGTACATCAGACAGTGCAGCGGTAATACGGTTCGGCATGTCGTCTCCCCCAGACGTGGCACACGGTTCTCCGGGGGAAGAGTTCCGTGAACCTACCGTGATACACAGCAAATGCCCATACTCAGCAGTCCGCGGCTTTGCCCCGCGTGTGCACGCCGGCAGCGCGCCGTGGCGGGGCTACGCGGGGCAAGGCTGAGATGGGCCTAGGAGTCAGACGGCGGTCGCGGATAACCTGCGAGGCGTGAAATTCCTCGTGCTCTGGCGCATGGAACTGTCGCTGCTCTCGCGCGAGATGGCCCAGGCCGTCGGGAAAATGGCCGCGTACGGGGCCGAACTCGAGGCAAGCGGCAAGGTGCTCTCGCGCTATCACGTGGTCGGCGCGCACGGCGGCGCCTGGACCTACGAGGTCGCCAGCCATGAGGAGTTCGAGCGCCTGCTCGCCCGCAGCCCGGTATTCAATTTCGCCCGATATGAGGTTTACCCGCTGGCCGAAATGAGCAATGATCGAACTACCTGATCGCGGAATCCGTGATTGCCGGACTTCCGCCACCAGCTAGATGTTGATCTCCGCACGAGGCGGGCGCGATGGACATAGGCACTGGTGACCACCGGTCAACCCGTCAGCTCCTGATCACCCAGCGGCTGCGCGAGCGGCGCGCCGATCTACGGCTCACCCAGAAGCAGGTGGTGACCCGCCTCGCCCGCTGCGGTGTGTGGACGACCAATCGCGCCCTGTCGAGCCTCGAACACGGCGCCGGCATCGACGTCGCGCGGCTGCCGGAACTGGCCGTCGCGCTCGACTGCACGGTGACCTATCTCGTCGGGCTGACCGATGATCCCCATCGTTGGGAGCCCGATCGCAACTTCGGCGAGCAGAGTCCAGCGCGGGCCAGGCCAGCAGCTCCACCGGCGGCGAGGTCAGCGCCGCCGGCCGTCGCGTCAGAGCCCTCACTGATCATCGGCGGCGACGTCCCGGAACGGGGTTTGCACTTCGGCATGGACGACCGCGGCTGAGCGGCGCGCGTCCGAGGAGGCGGTTCGATCGTGCACGCACGTTGGGCCATCGCGATGCTGGCGGCATGCGCAGCCGCGGTACCGGTAACGAGTTGTGGTGGGGCGAGCACGGGTCTGCAATCGATGACGCTGTACACGTGCGCGACCGATACAGTGGAGCAGGCGGTGGTGTCGGCATTCGAGAAGGCGCATGGCGGCGCGAAGGTGAACGTGTACCGCGCGGCGACCGGCGACTTGAATGCGCGCATCGCTGCCGACACTCGTTCTGGCGGCATCAAGGCCGACGTGATCTGGGCATGCGACCCGTTGACGATGCACGGCTACGACGATCAGGGCCTGCTGCGCGCATGGAGCCCGCCGAACGCGGCCGACATCCCGAGCGCCGACCGCACGCCGCACTTCACCGGCATCGATGTGCTCTACATGGTGGCCGTCGTGCACACGGGCACCACGCCGCCGGCGACCTGGGCCGACCTCGCAATGCCGGCGTTCAAGGGCGCGGTCGCGCTGCCGAGCCCGACCTTCGCCGCCTCTGCACTCGGCCTGCTGGGCTACCTCTCATCGGCTCCCGGCTATGGCGTCGCCTACTACCAAAGGCTGAAGGACAACGGGGCCGTCCAGGTGAATGCACCCACCGATGCCTTAGTGGGTGTCGAGCAGGGCACCTACGGGGCAGGCGTCACCCTTGCCAACGCCGCATACATCGACAAGGCGAAGGGCTCACCCATCGACGTCGTATGGCCCCACCCCGGCGGGGTCGCGATCTACGCGCCCATCGGCGTGACCACGAAGAAAAACCTCTCGCCGCAGGCCGAGAAGTTCGCATCCTTCGCAGCGAGCCGCAGCGGGCAGAAGCTGATGGCCGCTCAGGGCACGTACGTGACGATCCCCGGCCTCGGCGGCCCGCCGATCCCAGCCGGTAGCCCGACCGTCGCGCCCGACTGGCCAACGTTGTTCAAGAGCTCCACGTCGGTGCTGGCCGGCTACGGCAAGATCTTCACGAGCTGATGCCGGTGCGCGCCCTGCGTGGCATCAGCAGCCGTGTCTCCGCCCAACTGCTAATCGCGGTCGCGTTGTTCGCCGTCGCCGCGCTGGTGGTGGTGCCGCTGGTCCGTCTCGTCCAGGTTGTCGTCGAGGGGGGCGGGTCGTCGATCTCGCGAGTGTTGAGCGCGGCCGATCTGACCGCGGCCGAGCATTCGCTCGAACTGGCCGTTGCCGTGCCGCTGCTCGCCGTGCCGCTCGGCACCGGCCTCGCGCTGCTGCTGCGACATGCGGACGTGCCGTGCCGCGGGCTGCTGCGCGTGCTTGTGGTGCTGCCGCTGCTGATCCCGCAGTTCGTGCTCGGCTACAGCTGGACGCAGGCATACGGTCGGGCCGGCTTCACCGATGACCTGGTCGGTGTGCACTGGTCGGGACTCACCGGACCGGCCGGCATCATCGTCGTGCTGGTCGTCGACGCGGTGCCGATCTGCTACCTGCTGACCACGGTCGGACTGGCCACGAGGGCGCAACCAGAACTAGAGCTCGCCTCGAGGGTGAGCGGCGCGACCGGCTGGGCTGCCCTGCGCACGGTGACGCTGCCGTTGTTGCGCCCCGTGCTGGCCGCCGAGATCGTCCTGGTGTTCGTGGCGACACTGGAGAGCTTCGCCGCACCGCAGGTACTGGGCGCGCCGTCCGGCTACGCGACGTTGACCACCCGGATGTATGCCGACCTGAGTCGCGGCAGCAACCCGGACACCTTCCGCGATGCGGTGACGTTGGCGCTCGGGCTGGTGCTGATCGCTGCCGCCCTGCTCGTACCCGCCGATCTCGTCCTCGCGCCGAAACTGCGGTCCAGCCGCGCCGCAAGCGCCGGTGGCGGGCAGCCACCGCGCCGTCGCGGCGGCGCGGTTGTGGCTGCGCTGGTTGCTGTGTACTCGATCCTTGCCGTGCTGCTGCCGACTGTGGCGCTGGTCGCGGCGGCGATCACCCGCGCGATCGGCTTGCCGCCGACGCCGAGCAACTGGACGCTCGGCAACTTCCGCGCAGCTCTCGACGCCCCGACGCGCGAAGCGCTCGGGAACAGCCTGCAGCTCGCCGTGCTCGCCGCGCTCGCGCTGACCGCACTCGGTGCCATCGTCGCAGCGCTGGAACGGTATCGATCGGGACGGCTGCTGGGCACGCTGGCGATGCTGACCTTCGCGGTGCCCGGCTCCGCGCTCGCGGTGGGCCTGCTGATCGCCTACGACCGCACTCTCGGTGGCACCCTGGCGCTGATCCTGCTCGCCTATCTCGCCAAGTTCTGGGCGCTCGCACACCGGACGATCTCGGGTGCTGTCGATCGGATGCCGGCCGGTGAGTGGCAGGCGGCGCGGGTCAGCGGTGCCGGGCCGGTCGTGGCCGTGCGCACCGTGTGGTTGCCCGGCCTTGCGCCTGCCCTGGCTGCTGCCGCGGTACTGGTATTCGTCACCGCGTTGCACGAGGTGACGATGTCGAGCCTGCTGTACTCGACGGGCACCGAGACGTTCGCCGTTGCCGTGCTCAACAGCCAGCAACTCGGCGACACCGGCACGACCGCGGCGCTGTCGGTGACGCTCACCGCGGTGCTGGTCGTGATCGCCGTCCCGGCATGGTTGTTGCTTCGGCGCCAGGCCCACCACCGCGTGAGCGCTGATCGGGTGGAGATGGCAAGTGCGTAGCGATGTCGACGCGGTGCGCTGCGTCGGGCTGCAAGTGTGCTACTCCGGCGTGCCCGCGATCGACGAAGTCGACCTCACGGTTGCGCTGGGCGAGGTGGTCGCGGTGCTCGGCGCGTCCGGCTCGGGCAAGTCGACGCTGCTGCACGCGGTCGCCGGGCTGGTGCAGCCCTCGGCCGGCGAGATCTGGCTGTCCGGGCAGCGGGTCGCGACCGCGCGGCGCGGCACGGCGCCCGAGCAGCGCGATGTCGGCCTGGTCTTCCAGGACTTCGCGCTCTGGCCGCACCTGACCGCGCTCGACACGGTCGCGTATCCGTTGCAGCGGGCGGGACGAAGCCGCGCCGACGCGCGTGCGAGGGCGCGCACGCTGCTCGACCAGCTCGATATAGGGCACCTCGCGCAGCGCCGACCCGCGCAGCTGTCCGGCGGGCAGCAGCAGCGCGTCGGGCTGGCGCGCGCACTTGCCCGTGACCCGCGGGTGTTCCTCCTGGACGAACCGACCGCGCATCTCGACACGCATCTGCGCGCGGCCTTCCAGGACTCCGTGCGCGACCGGCAGGCCGAGACCGGTGCCGCCGCCGTGTACGCGACGCACGATGCCGGCGAAGCGCTCGCGCTCGCCGATCGGGTCGCCCTGGTCGTGTGCGGACGGCTCGTCCAGATCGCGTCGCCGCAGGTCGTGTACGAGCAGCCGGTGAGCGTGGCAACGGCTGGGTTGACCGGTGCCTTCAGCGTGCTGGCTGCGCACGTGTCGATGCCGTCGGCTGGTGTGCTCGCCGTCGATCTCGGTGATGGCTACGCCGAGGTTCCCGGCGGCGGTGCGTCCGACTCGCGCGCGGTGTTGCTGCGGCCTGACTGGGTGGGCTTGGGCGGTCCGTTCCGCGCGCGGATCGCTGCGTGCAGTTTCCGCGGCGCGCACAGCGACTACGCGCTCGAGACCTCGTCCGGGACGGTGCACATGCAGCTACCTGGACCCCCGCAGCACGCGGTCGGCGAGTCGGTGGAGTGGGGCATCCGGCGGGCGTGGGCGCTGCCCGGCGGCACGGCAGGCGAGACGGCTGTTCAGCCCAGCGCAGTGATCGCGCCCGGGTGAGCAAGCCGGGTGTTCACCACGTCGAGATGCAACGCGGTGTAGTGGCGCAGCGCGCCGAGCTGCCTTGCGGACAACCGATCACACACCCACTCCCAGTGCATCGACACCCAGTCGCCGACGCTGAACTCGGGCACCAGGCCGACGCCGTTGAGGGTGCGCTCGACCGCCTCGAGGCGCGGCGGGCCGAGGATCAGCTGGCCGTGCTCGAAATGCAACGGCTGCGACTCGACGGTGAGCTGGTCGGGACGCACCTCGCGCACCTGGCCCCAGCGCACCCGGCACTTGTCCAGCACCATCAGCGCCTGCTCGTAGCGGCGGTCGTCGCCGAGCAGCCCGACCCACGGGTAGATGCAGAACACGTGGTAGCTGTGGTGCGGCATCCCGCCGGCCAGCACCGCCTCGGTGAGGTTGCCGAACTGGCGCCCGGTGCGGGCCCGGAAGCGTTCCTCCATCGAGTCGCCGAGCGGGCGGGTGCCCACCTCGTCGAGCAGCCGATTGCCGACCCAGTACGCCTCGACGACGCGGCGATCGAGCGGATCACCGACGCCGGTCGCGCTCGCGATCAGCTCGAGGTAGGGCCACGCGCCGGCGAACTGGCGGGCGAGATCGCGCAGTCCGTTGTCGACGACGGCGCTGGCGCCGTACTGGAACAGACCCTGCGAGTCCGGTGGTCCGCACGCACCGTGGTAGTTCGGCGGGAACGCGTAGCGCACGAACAGGATCGGGCCCGGCACGGCATGGGTGCGCGCCATTTGCGCGGTCGTCATTGCGGCAGCCACATGTCGTCGGTGTCGCTGCCGGTCAGGTCGCCGTCGGCGAAGACGTTGAGTGCGTCGCGGGCTTCCTCGGCCGTCATCCGCTCGAGCGCGAACCCACTGTGGATCAGGATGTAGTCACCCGGCACCCACGGCCCGTCCAGCAAGGCGAGATTGATCTCGCGGACGACGCCGGCGACGTCGACCTGGGCGAGATCGTTGCCGTCCTCGATCTCGACGAGCCGTCCTGGGATGCCTAGACACATGGGTAGTCGATCCTTACATCGCCCGCATCTTCAGATACCGCTTGATGTCCGGCACAGATGCCACGGTCATCGCCGCGACACCCGCAAGCGCCGCTACAACGAACAGTTTTCCCATTGCTAATCGCCTCCGATTCGAACCTTGTCCGCCGGCGCGTCGGCGGTTGCGTGCGCGCTGTACACGATCTCGGACACGAGTTGCGCCGCCTTCTCGACGCTACGCGCGACCTCGGCAGAAAGCCCCATGTCCGGAACGATCGATGCAGGTTCACAGCCCACGACAACGACGCGTCCGAGCGTGCCGCCGAGCAGCGGGACGAGGGCGAGCACCGCGTCGGGGGCGAGGTCGTGCGCGTCGAGCATCGGCGAATCACCTGCGGGCTCAGCGATTTCCTCGTCGACGGCATGCTCGATGACATACACGGTGCCCGGTGCCTCGCCGCGTGCGACGGCGTCGATGATCACCACGAGGTCGTAGCCGTCGAGCAATTGGTACGCGAGATGCACGCCGCGAATGCCGTAGTCGCGTACCTCGACGCCTTCGGGCAACTGCTTCCCGGCCAGCGCGGCGACGGTCGCGACGCCGAAACCGTCGTCGCCTTCGAAGATGTTGCCGAGACCGGCGATGAGCGTGCGCATCAGCGTGGTGTCACGATCGGTTCGACCTCATCGGGCGCGAAGTAGAGGAACCGGCCGTGCGGGTTGATGCCGTCTTCGGCGAGTTCGTCAAGGGTCACCGCGAGGTGGCTGCCGCCATCGACGTCGAGCAGCACTGCCTCGACCGTCGCCGTGCGCCCGTCCAAGAACATGTCCTGCGCATCGGCACGCCGGCTGCCGGGTCGCAACCGCACTGCGGCGCCTCGTCCGACCGGGACATTGTCGATCAGTACGAAATCGGTGTCGGGGTCGACACCGCGTTCGGAGTTCGGATCCCACCACGGCGCGACCTCGTCGGGTGCCGGCTCGGCTGGGCGGGCCAGACTGCTCATCGAGCGGATTGCGCCGTGCAGCCGCTCGAGCACCGCTGGTCCGAGCGCGTCGATCTCGTCGACGAGCGCGGCCCCACGCGGATCGCTGCCGCGCACCTGCCGCTTCTCGTCGTCGGTCAGGGTCAGCGTGCGAAGGGTGAGCATCTCGTCCATCTCGGTGCTGTCGCAGAACTGCGACGAGCTCTCCGGAGCGACCTGCGGATGGTCGTACAGGATGATCGGCGAGGCGAGCATCAGCCGGCGATCCCCCGGCGGGCCGGCCAGTACCGGGAACGCGCCGATCTGCGAGCACTCGGCCGCGTAGCCGCGTGCCCATTCCGGGGGGTCGATGAGCGAGACGAAGGCGCCGCCGCTGACCTCGATCAGCAAATGCGCGGCCACCAGCGCGTGCCGCAACGCCTCTGGGCGGTCGGGTGTGCTGCCAGGTTCCCAGGCCGTCCGGTTCTCGAGTCGCAGCCGCAGCCGGCGCACGCCGTAGGGGCCAGGCATCGGCGCTGCTTCCATCGTCAGCGTCGCATCGAGAGCGGCGCGTTCGCGAACCAACCGCCCTTCGGTACCGAGCAGCTCGGTCTCCGCCGCAGCCGGCGCGCGGAGCTCGGCGCGCTCAGCTGCGACGCCCAGACCGGGCAGTGCGAAGGTCGTTACCGTCTCGTGCAGCACGGCTTCGTCCCATGGCAGATACGTGGCATCGCCGACGTCCAGCGACTCGACGTCGGCGAATCCACTGGCTGTGGCACGTTGCACGGTGCGGCGTTGCACGTGCAGGAAGCGCACATGTACCGACACCGTGACGTCGTGTCCCTCGAGCAGGCAGTCGGTGTAGAGGAAGTCGCGTTCTGACGGATCGGTCGCGGCGAAGACTGGCGGGGCGAGCACGCCGAACTGCCAGCGCACCCGGTTCTTCGCGTCGTTCGCGCGGTACGGGTAGAGCATGTAGCCCTCGAACAGCACGGTGTCGGCAATCGACCGCGCGCCCTCGACCGGATCCGCCGTTGTCCTTTCGCTCATGAGTCAGCCTCTTTGAGCAGCCGCTCGATCGCTTCGTCCCAGCTCAGCAGTTCGTTCATCGTGCGGTAGCGGTGCAAAGCGTCGAACGATTCGGTGCCCAGGCGCAACCAGGCCGTGCCGGGGAAGTGCAACTGCATCGTCTCTTTCCACACCTGCACGGGTAACCGGTAGCGGGTCTCGCGATCCCACGGGACCGGTGTAACGCTGAAACCGTTCGCGCCGGGCGTGAACACCGTGCCGCTGAACAGCATCAGCAGCGGCACCTCACCGTCGTCGAGCGCGTAGAGATACTTGTTCGCCGCGACGTCGAAGTCGTAGCTACACGACAACGCGACGTCAACGTCCGTCGAGCCGGTGAAGCCTGGCACGACCTGGTTGACGAACGCGAGTTGCACCGGCTTGAGCGTGTCGCCCCAGCGTGACCGCTCGCCGAACAGGTCACGCAAAGCTTCGGCCTCGCTGTCGTCATAGCGCCTGCGCAGCGGTTCGATGCGAATCTGGGAACGCAACGCGAGCGCGTGCACAGGCGTACCTGACATCTCGGTGATGTGCAGCCGCAATGTGATCGTCGGGGCGGCCGCCGCGAGATCGGGATGGGCGCCGGTGCAGGTGAATTCGAGCTCGGGCATGTCAGCGCGTTCCACCCGCACGGCGCTGCAGTTCGGCGAAGAACTCGTTTATCCGGCGCCATACCTCATCGCCGCCGTGGAAGCCGGTCCAGTGCTGGCGCACCAATCCGACCAGTTCGTAGCACGCGTCGATCGGCACGACGAGGCAGGTGAACTCGCCGCTGTCGTGGCGGCGCACGAGCACGGCCTCGACATCGGATTCGACGTCGGCGAGCACCGGGTTGGCCGCCGCGATCTCCAGCCACGAGCCGAGGTCGAGCTCCGACTCCGTCGCGCCGGCCGGGCTGGGATAGCAGGCGACGACCTGTCGCGGCCCGTCCGGATTCTCCAGATCGCTCTGCTGGAACAGGAAGACCAACCCGACGGGAATGGCGAGGCCGTCCCACTGCACCTGGCTGAATGCGAAGTCCCGCGCCTCGCGATAGCGCTCCGGCACTGCGCGCAGCCGGCGTGCGCCCGCGCCCTGCTGGGTGAAGAGCAGATAGCAGGCGCGGCAGGTGCACAGGATGCGGCGCTCGCTCAGGCTGGCGACATGGCTGTGCCGCTCGGCAACCGCCTCACCGCACATCTCGCACGCCTCACCCGGGCGCGGCCGCTGGCGCGGCTGCATCACCCGGCGCAGCACGCCGAACGGATCGTCGGTGCGTGCTTCGCTCATCCACTCACCGCGTCGGCCAGCCCGTCCGGACAGTGCATTCCGATCTGCAGCAGCTGCGCAGGCTTCGCCTCGACCATCCCTTCGACCTTGACGCTGGTGACCTCGGGCGCCGCTTCGAGGACGGCCCGTTCCACCGCACTGTGCACGGTCGCGGCCGAACCGGCGCAGCCATCGCAGCTGCCCTCGAGCCGCAGCATCGCGACACCGGCGTCGGTGACGCCGAGGTAGTCGATGCCGCCTGCATGCGAACCGAGGTAGGGGCGCACCCGGTCGAGGGCCTGTTGAATACGCGTACCGAGATCGTCGGGGTGCAACCCGTGCAGCAACAGCAGGTTGCCGACGAGCTCGTCCTCGGCAAGCCGGCGCACCGTCTGCTCGCCGTCCGGCGACGCCGCGAGCAGGTCGACCGTGCGTTTCAGCCCTTCGCCGTAGAGCTGGGCAAGTGTGGCGACGAGTTGCTCAGCGCACTCGGAGACCAGCGGATCGCCGGCCGCGGTCAGGTCGTCCAGCAATGCCTCGATGCGGCCCGGCAACTCCCGTACGTCGGCGCCCTCCATCTCAGTAGGGCTTGACGGCGATTGTCGGCGAGTGCACCTGGCTCACCGACGAGCCGTTGCCGGTGTACATGTGCACCCCGCACGGCAGGCACGGGTCGAAGCTGCGCACCGCGCGCATGATGTCGATG
>DASRSG010000156.1:0-10997 GCA_035656595.1 Jatrophihabitantaceae bacterium
CCGCGAAGCCAAGCTCGGGCTGATCGGCTGGGTCATCGCCGACCCCGAGCATGCCGAGGCCGCGTCCGGTCTCGACGGCGTGCGGTGCTGCGTGCTAGGTGGCGGGGCCGACGATCGCGAGCTGCCCGACACCGTCATCGACATGGAGCGCATCGATCCGGCCGAGGTCGACGCGCCGGCCTGGTACAAGCCGAATCCGCACCGCGCCGGCGACATCGCGTTCGTCCTGTTCACCGGCGAAGGCGCAAGCACCAAGGCGATCCAGATCAGCAACAAGCGCTGGGCATTGTCTGCCCTCGGTACCGCAAGCGCCGCCGCGCTGCGCTCAGCCGACACGGTCTACAGCACCACCCCCTTCCACCACTCGTCCGCGCTGCTCATGTCAGTCGGCGGTGCGGTCGCGGGCGGCGCCCGGTTCGCGATGGCGACCGCCGACGATCCCGAGACCTTCTGGGACGAGGTGCGCCGCTACGGCGCGACCCATGTGAGCTACACGTGGACCTCGCTGCGCGGCATCACGTACGCATCCGAGGACCCGAACGAGCGGTACAACCCGATCCGGATGTTCATCGGCTCCGGCATGCCGCGCAACCTCTGGACGCGGGTCGCCGAGCGCTTCCCGTCCGCTCGGGTGCTCGAGTTCTACGCATCGGCCGAGGGCGAGGCGATCCTCGCCAACCTCACCGGGCAGCGTCCCGGCTCGATGGGACGCCCGCTGCCGGGCACCGCGGAGGTGCGCGTCGCCGCGCTCAACCTCGCCGAGCGCCGCCTCGAGCTCACCTCGGACGGGCTCGCGCGCGAGTGCCTGGTCGACGAGGTCGGACTGATGCTCACCCGGATGCCGCCGGCCGACACCGGCGGCGGACCGATCCTGCGCAGCGTCTTCGCCAACGACGACGCGTGGCGCTCGACCGGTGACCTCTTCCTGCGTGACGACCAGGGTGACCACTGGCTGGCGGGATCGGTCTCGGAGATCGTCGACACGGCTCGCGGCCCGGTGCTGCCCGCCGGCACGAGGTTCTGCCTCGGCACGATCCCGGCGGTCGATCTGCTCGTCGCCTACGGCGTGAAGGACGGCGAGGATCGTGTGGTCGTCGGCGCGGTCACCCTGCGCGACGGCACCGCGCTCAGCACGGCCGACCTCGACTCGGCAATGAACCGGCTGCCCAGGCGGCACCGCCCGCGCTACGTGCAGGTGGTGCCCACCATCGCGCTCACCACGTGGAGCCGGCCGATCTGGCGCAACCTGCAGAAGCGGGGCGTGCCGAAGCCGGCACGCGGGCGCACGGTGTGGCGCATCGACGACGAAACCGGCCACTACCGCGAACTGACCTGACCGGACCGGACCAGGCTCGGGCAAGGGCACGCGCTGCTGTTCGGGGCAGCCGGTTGACTCGGCATATTTCCGAAACTAGCGTCCTGTCCAGAATTTCCTTCATGCCCGATTCGCCGGAGGTTCCCCGCCATGTCGCGCCGCGCCCGTCACCGCCTGTCCCTCGGCATCACCGCCACCCTCGTCGCGTCGCTGACCAGCGCGCTCGTGCTCACCGGCCCGGCCGCCCACGCCACCATCGGCCCGCTGCCCAACGTCGAGGATTTCGAGGGCAGCGTCCCGATCACGCAGGGCAACCCCGGCATCTTCACCTTCGGCGCGACCGGTCATGTCCCGACCGTGAGTGTGGTGACGGCGGGTGACGTGCCGAGTCACCCGGCCGGCAACCACGCGCTCGACCTGCCCTACGACGTCACCGACTACGGCGGGTTCACCCAGGATCTCTCGACCGCGCAGGACTGGAGCAGCTACGGCGGCGTCAGCTTCTGGGTCAAGGGCACCAACTCCGGCCAGAAAATCGAGTACGAGATCAAGGACGGCGGGACGGACGGCGAGCACTCCGAACTGTGGCAAGGCTTCTTCACCGACAACAGCACCGGCTGGCAGCAGGTCACCGAGCCGTTCGCCGACCTCGTGAAGCGTCAGGACTACCAGCCCCCGGGCGCACCGACTGACGGCAAGCTCGATCTGACCTCGATGTGGGGCTACGCGATCAACGTCGCGGCGAACTCGCAGGGCGAGCTGACCTTCGACGACTTCGCCGTCTACGGGACGGCCACGCCCAAGGTGGCGGCCTCGCGCAGCATCTACCTGATCGACGCGGGGGACACGACGCACGTCCCCGTCACGCTTACCACGGCCAACGGGCAACCGGTGAGCGGAAACGTCACCGTCGACTGGACCCTCGCTGACGGCACCGCCACGGCCGGTACCGACTACACCGACAACGCCGGCACGCTGACCTTCCCGGCCGGCACCGCGTCGGGCAGCACGCAGACCATCGACGTGCACACCCTGGCCGGTTCCGGCCCGTCCGTTGCGAAGACCGTCAACGTCACTCTCACGCCGCATGGTGCTGACCTCACCGGGTCGTCGCCACAGGTCGTGATCAATGCGCACGGCTTCCCGTACCTCGACGAGTCACTGCCGCTGGCGACCCGGGTCAGCGACCTGATGAGCCGGATGACGCTCGCCGACAAGATCGGCCAGATGACCCAGGCCGAGCGTGCCGCGGTCGGCAACGGCAGCGACATCACCACGTACCGGCTGGGCTCGCTGCTGTCCGGGGGCGGGTCCACGCCTGGGCAGAACACGCCGAGCGCGTGGGCGGACATGATCGACGGTTTCCAGACCCGAGCAATGGCCACCCCGCTGCAGATCCCGATGATCTACGGCATCGATTCGGTGCACGGCGACAACAACCTCGCCGGTGCCACGCTGTTCCCGCACAACGTCGGGATGGGTGCGACCCGAGACCCCGCGCTCGCGCGCGAGGAGGGTGTCGTGACCGCTACCGAAACGCGCGCGACCGGCATCCCGTGGGTGTTCGCGCCGTGCGTGTGCGTCGCGCGTGACGACCGGTGGGGACGGGCCTACGAGTCCTACAGCGAGGATCCGGCGCTCGTGCAGAAGATGGAGACCTTCATCAATGGTCTGCAGGGCAACGACCATCTCGCGCGCAAGACCAGCGTGCTCGCCACCGCCAAGCACTTCCTCGGCGACGGCGGCACCAAGTACGGCTCGTCCACGAATGGCAACTACAAGATCGATCAGGGCATCACGTACGTCACGCGCAAGCAACTCGACGACCTGTACGTGCCGCCCTTCAAGACTGCAATCGCCGATCACGTCGGCGCGGTGATGCCGTCCTACTCAAGCCTGCAGATCCTCGGCAGGGACAGCGCGCCGATCAAGATGCACGCGCGGCGCGACATGATCACCGGTCTGCTGAAGAAGAAGCTCGGTTTCCAGGGCTTCGTGATCAGTGACTACGCCGCGATCGACCAGATCAACCCCAACGACTACAAGAGCGACGTCAAGGCCGGCATCAACGCCGGCCTGGACATGATCATGGTGCCGAACGACTACAAGACGTTCGAGACCGACCTGACCGCATTAGTGCACAGCCATGACGTGTCCCGCGCGCGGATCAACGGCGCGGTCGGACGCATCCTGCGGCAGAAGTTCGCGCTCGGGCTGTTCGACCACCCGTTCGCGAACCGCAGCAACATCGCCACGATCGGTTCGGCCGCGCACCGCGCCGTCGCGCGCCGGGCCGCCGCGGAGTCGCAGGTGCTGCTCAAGAACGCGCACTCGGTCCTGCCGTTGCGCACCACCGGCAGGATCTACGTCGCGGGGTCCAACGCCGACGACGAGGGCAACCAGACCGGCGGCTGGACGCTGAGCTGGCAGGGCCAGTCCGGCACGATCCCGGGTGCGACGTCGATCCTGACCGGCATGCGGCAGGACGCGCCCGGCGCGAGCATCAGGTACTCCACCGACGCCTCGGCGCCGATGACCGGCTACCACCTCGGTGTCGTCGTGGTCGGTGAAACGCCCTACGCCGAAGGGATGGGCGACATCGGCACGAACGGGCACACGCTGCAACTGTCGGTGGCCGACCGCGACGCGGTCGACAGGGTGTGCGGCGCGATGCGATGCGTGGTGCTCGACGTGTCCGGCCGTCCGCTCGACATCACCGGCATCGTGCCGGCAGCCGACGGCGTCGTCGCGTCCTGGCTGCCCGGCTCGGAGGGCGAGGGCGTGGCCGATGTGCTGTTCGGTAAGACCCCGTTCACCGGACGGTTGCCGGTGACCTGGGCCAAGGCCGAAAGCCAGCTGCCGATCAACGTCGGTGACGCGCGATACGACCCGCTCTACCCGTACGGGTGGGGATTGCGCACCGACTCGCGCGGCGACCGGCTGCGCAGCGTCATGCACAGGTTCCGGGCGACGCACGGCACGGTGGCCGCGCAGCACGCGTTACGGCCCGCGCTGCACACCAGCGATCCCGACAAGGTGCTCGCTGCAGTGCACAAGACGGCCACGCTGATGACCGGTACGCGCTACAGCTGGGCCGAGCAGAACCTGCTCGTCTCGGCGGCGCGCGACCTCGCCCAGCAGGCGATCGTCGCCCACGGCGCGATGAGCCAGACCGCGGCCATGACCGCCGGTGCCGAGCATGCGCTGATGCGCGGCAACGTCGTGCTCGCTGTGCGCCTGCTCACGAAGGCGCGCACCACGGCTCGCGCGGTGCATGCCGCTACGGCGAGATCTGCCCGGCCCGGATCGCCCGCTTTGAGCTAGATCGCACCGCTCGCCAAGTCCTCGACAAGAAGCAGGCAAGTCATTCGCTAGCGGCTCCCGTCATCGTCTGGTCATTCCACGGACGACATCGAAGGAGCTCAACCGCAATGACATTCACCCTCTCCACCACTGCCGAGGCGATCCACCAGCTCGCCGCTGAACTGCCCGGCCAGGTCAACGTCCCCGGCGACGTCGACTGGGACGAGGCACACGTTGCCTGGACCAGGTCAGTCGACCAGCGCCCGGTGGCCGTCGTGCAGGTACGCGACGCCGAGGACGTCGTCGCCGCGGTGCGCTGCGCGATCGGCGCGGGCCTCGCCGTCTCGGCCCAGCCCGTCGGGCATGGCGCGACCACTGCCATCACCGGCACGATCCTGCTGCGCACCCGCGGCCTGCAGTCGATCAGCGTCGACGTCGAGAACCGCGTCGCCCGCGTCGGCGCCGGCGTCAAATGGGGCGAGCTGCTCGCCGCCACCGCGCCGCACGGCCTGACCGGGCTTGCCGGCAGCAGCCCCGACCCGTCCGTGACCGGCTTCAGCGTCAGCGGCGGGCTGAGCTGGTTCGGCCGCGCACACGGCCTGGCCGCGCACAGCATCCGCGCGGTCGAGGTCGTCGACGCGACCGGCACCCGGCGCCGCGTCACCGCGCAGAGCGACCCCGACCTGTTCTGGGCGATCTGCGGCGGCGGCGGTGACTTCGCCATCGTGACCGCGATCGAGGTTGCGCTCTATCCCGCGCCACACGTCTACGGCGGCCGGATCATGTGGCCGATCGAGATGGCCTGGCCGGTATTGCGGGCATTCCGCGACATCGCCGCGACCGCTCCGGAGGAGCTCACCCTGTGGACGCACCTGCTGCGCTTCCCGTCGCTCGCCGAGCTGCCCGACTTCCTGCGCGGCGGCTCGTTCGTCACGGTCGAGGCCACCTACCTCGGCTCGGCCGAGGCGGCCGAGGCGCTGCTCGCACCGCTGTACGAGATCCCGGCCGTCCAACTGAACACGATGGGGACGGTGCCGCTCGACCAGCTCGGTGGCATCTGCGCCGAGCCGGTCGACCCGATGCCGACCCAGGAGATGTCGGGCATGCTCAACGGCCTCGACGATGCTGGCATCGGAAAGCTGCTCGAGGTCGTCGGTCATCAGGTGCAATCGCCGCTGCTCGCGGTGCAGATCCGCCAGCTCGGCGGCGCGCTGACCCGCGGCACGGAGCGCCAGGGCCCGGCCGGTGCGGTCGACGCGCCGTTCCAGCTGTTCTGCCTCGGCATCCCGATGGTGCCCGAGCTCGGCGTCGCGATCGAGGCGGCCTTCGCTGCGGTCAAGGTGTCGATGGAGGACCACCTGACCGGACGGACGTTCTTTACCTTCCTGGGCTCCGACGACGACCCGTCGGCGGCCTTCGCCCCCGAGTCGCTGGCCCGCCTGCAAGACATCAAGCGCGCGGTCGACCCGAACTCGGTGCTCCGCAGCAACCGCCCCGTCCTGCGCTAGGTCGCTCGCGCCCCAACCCTGTTTTGGTATCGGGTGACCATTTTCAGCCCTCGATTTTGGTCACCCGATACCAAAACAAGGGAAATCAGCGGAAACCGCCGCCTGTACGTCGCGGCTAGTTGCAACGAATCCGCCGCCCACGCTGTCTACTGGGCGTGGTGGCCACTATTGGTGACGAGCGGGAGTTCAGCCGGTTCGTGCGCGCACATACCGGCGACCTGCTGCGCACCGCGTACCTGCTCACCGGCGACGGCGTCGCTGCTGAGGAACTCGTGCAGGACACCCTCGTACGGCTCTACCCGAAATGGCAGCTCGTCGCCGGCGCCGAACTGCCGCTGGCCTACGTCCGGCGCAGCCTGGCCAATGGCTTCGTCAATTCCACTCGGCGCGCATCACGGCGCGAGATGACGGTCGAGTTCCTGCCTGAACGCCCAGACACCCTTGACCGCCCCGGCCAGCTCGACGACCGCGACGAGCTGTGGGCGATGCTGCGCGAGCTGCCAGAGCGACAGCGCGCAGCGCTCGTCCTGCGCTATTTCCACGACCTGTCCGATGACGAGATCGGTGCGGCCCTGGGCGCCCGGATCGGGACGGTCCGCAGTCTGGTCAGCCGCGGCCTGGCCGCGCTGCGCGAACATGCGGCCGCCGGAAGGAGTTCAGCATGGCCGGCATGAACGACCTCGAAACGCGGCTACGGGCCACGCTGTCCGAGCACGCGACCAACGCGCCGCCCGGCGGACCCCTCGCTGACCGGATTCTCGACGAGCTGGAGGCGCCCGCGCCGCTGCTGCGGCCCCGGCACGGCTGGCGCACCTGGAGCCTGCCACTGCTCGCCGCGGCCGCTGTGGCTGCGGTCGTCGCCTCAGTTGTGGGCATCGATCACCTGCACACGACCGCGTCGCCCAAGCCGCCGGCCCTGTCGCACGGGCTGTCGACCGTGCCCGCGAGCCCGTCGCCGAAGGCGCACCCGAGCCCCACCGCGCACACGAACCCTACCGTGCACAGCAGCCCGACCCGGGTGGTTCCGCCGCCCGATCCAGCGGGCGTCACTGGATTCCGCGCCACCGATCTCACCTTCGTCAGCAAGAGGCAGGGCTGGGCGCTGGGAACTGCCGACTGCGCCACCGGCCGGTGCACCGCGCTGTTCCGGACGACGAACGGGAAGACGTGGACGAGCATGCCCGGCGCCGCGTTCAACGTGCCCGGCGTCGAGAACTGCTCCTCCCCCTGCGTCGAGCACATCCGCTTTGCCAACGACAAGGTCGGCTACGCCTTCAGCGCCGACACGCTGTTCATGACGCTGGACGGCGGCACCAACTGGGTACAGCAGCCCGGCCTCGGAGCCAACGCGCTGGAGACGCTCAACGGCAACGTGATTCGGGTGGTCTCCAGCGGCACCGGCTGCCCCGGCCCCTGCAACGTCCGGGTCGAGACGTCCGCGATCGGCAGTGCGCAATGGACGACCACCTGGCAGCTGCCTGCCAACGGCTTCGTCGGGTCGGTGCAGTTCGCCCGCGCTGCGTCCGACGCGTATGTCCTGGTGACTCGCAACCCGGCCGGCGGCGCCTCGAGTGAGACGTCGACGCTGTTCGTCTCGACCGACAACGGGGCGAGCTGGACGCCGCGCGGCGAGCCGTGCCCGCAGACGAACGGCGAGGCGGACAGCGAGGCGGTCGCGGCGGCACCGACCGCGGTAAGCGTGCTCTGCGCGTCGCGCGGTGAGGGCGACAAGAATCAATTCCTCGCGGTTTCGTCCGACTCGGGACGCACCTTTCAACGCAAGGGGCTCGCACCGTTCGTGGCCGGCTCGGTGATCTTCACCGGTGACCCGGCGACGGAACTGGTCATTGCCGGGGCGACCACCTACCTGTCCGTTGACTCAGCGGCAACCTGGGTACGCATGCCGATGCTTTCCGGCGTCTCGTTCCTCGGGTTCGAATCGCCCACAGTGGGACGCGCCGTCACCAGCGGCGGCCGCACGATCTGGACGACGCACGACGGCGGCCAGACCTGGACGCCGGTCCAATTCGGCTGAGGACGCCGACGTATGCCGAGGTATCACGTCGCGCCAGCGGCCCTCTTCACCGACATACCCCGTCACATCCAAGGAGATCAGTCATGCGCAAATCAGTCACCGGCGCCATCGTCGTCGCCGCGCTGTCCACGGGCCTCGCGATCGCGGCCGGCCCGGCCGGCGCCCGTTCCGTCCCGGCCTGTGGCAACCATTCGCTCGCCGTGTCGCACAATCACTCGCAGGGCGCGATGGGCCACTCCAACATCATCATCCGGTTCAAGAACGTCAGCTCCAGCGCGTGCAGCCTCTATGGCTACCCGGGCTTGGACGCGCTCGGTTCCTACGGCACAGTGCTCAAGCACGCCAAGCGCACGGTGCACGGCTTCACCGGCGGCGCGTCGTCGCTGCAGACAATCGTGGTGCAGCCCGGCCACTTCGCCTCGGCCGACGTCGAGTGGATGAACTTCAACCCGAAGACCAGTGGCGACTGCCAGTGGAGTTCTGCCATCGCCACCACGCCTGCCAACACCAGCCACACGGTGACCTTCCCGATCTCGGTGAGCCTGTGCGCGCTGCAGGTGCACGCCACCGTTGCCGGCAAGACAGGCAACAGCTGAGAACGGCGCCCCGATCTAGACACGGCAACGTGGCGGCACGAAGATCAGGGCGCCCTCCCTTAGGTGATAGGAGCACAAGTGATGCGCAGATTTCTGGTCGCCCTGATCGCAGCCGGGTTGGCTGCGGGCGGGTTTCTGGTCGGGCCCGGGTCGGCCGGCGCCGCGCCCGTACCAAGCTGCAAGGGCGCGCTGCTGAAGATCACCGCCGCGAACGCGCAGGGCGCGGCTGGGCATGGTTTCGTGACATTGCGCTTCCGCAACATCAGCCAGGCGACGTGCAGCCTGCGTGGCTACCCCGGCTTGGACGCGCTGCGCAAGAACGGACACCTGCTCGCCCACGCCAAGCGGAGCCTGCACGGCGTGGGCGGCGCGCACAAGGTCAAGACCATCGTGCTCAAGCCCTACCGCCTCGCCTCGGCCGAGGCGGAGTGGTCGAACTTCGGCGCCGGCGGCACCGACTGCGCAGCCTCGCATTCGATCGCGGTCACCGCGCCCAACACGGCCCGCACGGTGCACTTCAAGGTCCGGGTTACCAAGTGCGGGCTCAAGATTCATCCGGTGGTGACGGGCAAGACCGGCCAGCCCTGAGCACAGGGGCCACCCCGGCGTTGAAGTGCTGGCACTCGGCGGGCTAGAGTGCCAGTTCGGGAACGGTTGACCACCCGCGACGGCAACCGCGCCCATGCAGAAGAACTTCATCGCCCGAGAAGGGGAGATCCACCGTGACCGCCACCAAGGTCAGCATCAAGCCGCTCGAGGACCGTATCGTCGTCCAGGCCAACGAGGCCGAGACCACGACGGCGTCGGGCATCGTTATCCCGGACACCGCCAAAGAGAAGCCGCAAGAGGGCACCGTCCTCGCCGTAGGCCCGGGCCGCATCGACGACAAGGGCAACCGCGTTCCGCTCGACGTCGCGATCGGCGACGTCGTCCTGTACAGCAAGTACGGCGGCACCGAGGTGCGTTACGCCGGGGAGGACTACCTCGTCCTGTCCGCGCGCGACGTGCTCGCCGTCATCGAGAAGTAACCAACCACCGTCCCGCCCCGGCGCGCACCTGCGTGACCGGGGCGTTTCGGTTGTGCCTCATTGAAGATTTGAAAGACCAGAAGGGAAGAACATGGCGAAGATCCTCAGGTTCGATGAGGACGCCCGCCGCGCGCTCGAGCGCGGTGTCGACAAGCTGGCCAACGCGGTCAAGGTCACCCTCGGCCCGCGCGGCCGCAACGTGGTACTCGACAAGTCCTACGGCGCGCCGGTCATCACCAACGACGGCGTGACCATTGCCCGCGAGATCGAGCTCACCGACCCGTACGAGAACCTCGGTGCGCAGCTGGTCAAGTCGGTCGCCACCAAGACCAACGACGTGGCCGGCGACGGCACCACCACCGCTACGGTGCTGGCACAGGCACTGGTCAACGCCGGACTGAAGAACGTCGCTGCCGGCGCCAACCCGGCCGCGCTGAAGCAGGGCATCGAAGCAGCGGTCGCCGCCGTCAACGGTGAACTCGACAAGGTCGCCATCGCGGTCGAGGGCGAGCAGTCGATCGCACACGTCGCGACGATCTCCGCGCAGGACGCCACCATCGGCGACCTGATCGGCGAGGCGTTCACCAAGGTCGGCAAGGACGGTGTGATCACCGTCGAAGAGAGCCAGACCATGTCGACCGAGCTCGAGTTCACCGAGGGCATGCAGTTCGACAAGGGCTACATCAGCCCGTACTTCGTCACCGACCCCGAGGCCGGCGAGACCGTGCTCGAGGATCCGTACCTGCTGATCACGACCGAGAAGATCTCGTCGATCGCCGACCTGCTGCCCTTGCTCGAGAAGGTCATCGAGACCGGCAAGCCGCTGGTCGTCATCGCCGAGGACGTCGACGGTGAAGCGCTGTCGACCTTGGTCGTCAACGCGATCCGCAAGACGTTCACCGCGGTCGCGGTCAAGGCGCCGTTCTTCGGCGATCGCCGCAAGGCGTTCCTGCAGGACCTCGCCATCATCACCGGTGGCCAGGTCGTCGCGCCGGAGATCGGGCTCAAGCTCGACCAGGCAGGCCTCGACGTGCTCGGCAAGGCCGGTCGGGTCGTGGTCACCAAGGACCTCACCACGGTCACGCACGGCGCTGCCGCGCAGAGCGAGATCGATGCCCGCATCGCGCAGATCCGGCGCGAGATCGACGACACCGACTCCGACTGGGACCGCGAGAAGCTGCAGGAGCGGCTGGCCAAGCTGGCCGGCGGCAT
>DASRSG010000157.1:0-18854 GCA_035656595.1 Jatrophihabitantaceae bacterium
GGCGTTCCCACCTGCTCAGTCAGCATCATGGAATTCGCTGACGAGCAGGTGGTGCACGAGACGCAGTACTTCGCTGACCCCTTCCCAGCGCCCGCGTCGCGGAGCGCGCTCGGCGAGGCAATGCCGGGAACGCACGGCGCGTCGCCGGAGTAGTTCGCGGTCAGTTTGTGACGTCGGTGATCGCGCGATCGAGCATGTCAAGGCCTAGGCCGAGCTCGGCGTCAATGACGGTGAGCGGCGGAGCGATGCGGAAGACACCACCCATCGCCGGCAGTTGCACGATGTTCATCGACAGTCCGAGTTCGAAGCAACGGCCGCTGATGGCGGCGCCGGTCTCGGGCGCGGGATTGCGCGAAGCGCGGTCGCCGACGATCTCGACGCCGAGGAGCAATCCTCGTCCACGAACATCGCCGATGCATTCATGGCGTTCCTGCAGTTCGAGCAGGCCGCGGCGCAGCCGCTCACCCGCGTGCAGCGCACGATCGACAAGCCGTTCGCGCGCGACGACCTCGAGCACGGCCAATCCGAGGGCCGCCGGCAGCGGATCAGACACATGTGTTGTGTAAAAGAGGAAGCCGAGGTCGTGGGCTTGTTGCTCGATCTCCGGTGTCGTGAGGACGGCCGCGAGCGGCAAGCCGGCGCCGAGGGTCTTCGACAACGTCAGCACATCGGGTGTGATCGCGTCGCGCTCGTGGGCGAACATGCGCCCAGTGCGGCCTACGCCGGTCTGCACCTCGTCGAGGATGAGCAGCATTCCCGCGCTCATGGGCATCGCTCGAGCAGCGCAGGGAGATAACCAGAAGGCAGGTCGATCAAACCACCGGAAGACAGGATCGGTTCGGCGATGAAGGCGGCGAGCCCACCGGCCGTTTGCCGATCGATCAGATCGAATCCGTCATCGAGCTCCTGCCGCCAGTCCAGTTCGCCGCGCGCTGGGGTGAACCGGGGGCGAAACGCGTTCGGTGCAGGGATCGCCATCGAGCCGACCGCAGCCGGCCCGTATCCACGACGTCCCGCCGAATACGTGGCAGCGGCCGCGGCGCCGGTCATGCCGTGCCAGGCCTGGCTGAACCCGACGACCTCCCAACCGCGGTGACCAGCCGCGCTCGCGCGGGAGCGCACAGTTAATTCTCAGCGGAAGCACACCTTCCGTGCCGAATCGCTCGCGTGCAATGGGCCTCGGCACTAACCTGCGCGCCACCTGCTCACCACCCAGTCAACTTCCAAGGGGACCCGTCATGAGACTCCGCTTCCGCAGACCTCGCTATGCCGATGTTGCCGCGACGCTCGCATTGGTTTTTGCACTCAGCGGCACCGCGTACGCCGTCACCTCACTGCCGCGCAACTCTGTGAGCACCCGATCGATCCAGCACGGCGCCGTGACCAATCCGAAGATCGCGGCCAACACGATAACGACCAGCCGCATGAAGGACGGCAGCGTGACGAACCCGAAGATCGCGGCGAACACGATAACGACCAGTCGTATCAAGGACGACACCGTCGCCGGTGTCGATGTCGCCGACGGCGGGCTGACGGGCGACGATATCGCCGATGGCAGCATCGGCAACGCCGATCTCGGCATTGACAGCGTCCAAGCCATTCAGATCGCCGACAACACCATTGACGGCGGCGAGATCATCGACAACTCGCTCACCGGCACCGACATCGCAAGTGGTGCCATCGGCAACTCCGAACTGGCTTCGAACAGTGTCACCGGCGCCAACGTGACCGCCAACTCCATCGGGCTTTCTGACCTGGTCGGCGCCAATGCGAGCGGTGCGATCAGCTTCAGTCTCGGCGCGAACACCTGCGGGACGCTGAACTTCGGCGTCAGCGGCGCCGCAGTAGGCGAAGCGGTGATACTGACCTACATCGGCTCGGTGGCGTTGCCCCCCGGTGTGGTGTTCAGCCCGTTCCGAGTCGTCTCGACTAACAACATCACTACCCGCGCGTGCAACGTGACCAGCACCTCGGTCAGCGTGAGCAGCCTCGGGGTTCGCTTCGTGACGTTCGGCTGAACTCAGCGTCATGGTGCTCCTGCCGTGGAACGGAGGTTTGCAGCCGTGCGGGAAGCGCAGGAAGTAGTCCTGGTCTTCGGGGGCCATCTCCCAGAACGCCGCGGCCTCGCTGATCTGCGTCGGGTTCGATTTGGCGTGCTTTAGTGCGCTTCGCATGCGACGAGGTCATGGTCGCGATCTGAGCCCGAGTTTGCGGCGTAAAGAGCGTTGCTGCGCTTGAAATTGGTCACCGGCGTCCCGCTCGTCACGTGGTCGTGTGCGTGCACGCGTCCGACGCCATGCGGGTAGACGTGGTGCATCGAGGTGCAGTTCGCGAAGTGACGGGCCGTCGGCGCGGCAACCGCATCATCTGGTGCGGCGAGCGCGGTTGCCATAAAGAGGACGATGACGAATGAAGCCACAAATCGGCGGTTCATCCAGCTCCTCCCCAGCGGTGCGCGTTGCAGTTTGACACACCGGCAGTGACCAGTTCGTTTTCTCTGACCCGTCATGGTCGAATGTGCGCCACCAGTCGCCGAGCGAGGAGCCATCATGCGTCGTCCACGAATGTCAACAGGGGCCTGGATCTTCAGCGGCCTGATCTGTGCTGCGGTCATCGCACCGGTCACCGTGTACGCCGCGTCCGTCTCGAAAGTCACGATCGGTACCACGACGAACTCGCACACCGCGAGCGTCACGGCGCTGGGCCAACTACTGACCGCACCGATCTCTCCCGCGCGCGTGGTCCGGATCTCCGGAGGCTCGCTATCGGGCTGCAAGACCGTGTACACCCCGCCCGCACACAAGGCGATCGTGGTGACTTCGGTCGACTACACCTTCGGCAGCGGAACGAGCGGTACTGAGCACTTCGGCGGGCTCGCACCTGCCGCGTGCGGCGCGATCTACGACCAGATAGACACCGTGCAGGCTTACGACACGATCGAGCACACCTTCCCGCTTGGTCTGCCCATGCCCAGTGTCGCCCTCACCAACAGCGGCGCGGGCCTCATCAACGTCTTCATTACCGGCTACTTGATCGACGCCACTGCACTACCGCCGGTCGCGGCGACGCATCAGAGCAACGCGGTTAAGTCCGCGTCACCGGGTCGCTGAGTTCGTTGTCAGTGGCCCACGGCAAGGTCGGCGCATGGCGACTGATTTTCAGGTGACCTTCGACAGTGCCGACCCAGCTGCGCACGCGGCCTTCTGGGCCGAGGCCTTGCACTACGTCGAGCAGCCACCGCCGGCCGGCTTCGACTCGTGGGATGCCGCACTCGACTCTTGGGGCGTCCCAGCCGATCACCGTGACGACCGCACGGCGCTCGTCGATCCGGACGGTGCCGGTCCCCGCCTGTTCTTCCAGAGAGTGCCCGAGCCGAAGACGGCCAAGAACCGCGTGCACCTCGACCTGCGTGCCGCCGCGGGCGTGCCACCGGAGGGGCGAGCGAACGCCCTCGAGGCCGAGTGCACCCGCTTGGTCGCGCTCGGCGCACGCCGATTGCAGCGCATGGAAGCCGACGGCATCGACGGCGTCTGCATCGTGATGCAGGATCCGGAGGGCAACGAGTTCTGTCTCGACTAAGGGCGGTGGCAGACCCTTGATAACGCGGAGTATCTCGCGGTGGCCACGCTGCAGGCGGACGCGTCGATCACCATTGACCGCCATCTCGCGGAAAAGCCAAGTGACGTCGACTACACCATGAAGAACCGCCTTCGAAGGGAGCGAGATGCCTGCGTGGATCTGCGCGACTTGTGCTGTGCAACAGGAAGATACCGAGGTGCCGCCGGAGCGCTGCCCGATCTGCGAGGACGAACGACAGTACGTGGGCTGGCAGGGTCAGCGATGGACGACCGCGATCGAGCTCGCCGCCGCGCACCAGACCGACCTGCGTGAGGAGGAACCCAACCTCGTTGGGGTCGGTATGACGCCGGCCTTCGGAATCGGTCAACGAGCCCTGCTCGTACGTAGCGAGCACGGCAACGTGTTGTGGGACTGCACCGCATTGATCGACGACGCCGCGAGAGAGCGCATTCTCGACCTCGGCGGTATCGATGCGATCGCGATGTCGCATCCGCATTTCTACGGCGCACACGTCGACATCGCCGATGAGTTCGACGCGCGGGTGCTCATCCCGAGGGCAGATCAGCAGTGGATCCAGCGTCCGTCACCGCGGATCGAGTTCTTCGACGACGACATCGAGCCGGTGCCCGGACTGACGCTCGCCCGTATCGGCGGACACTTCGACGGTGCTGCCGTCCTGCACTGGCCGGTCGGGTCGAACGGGCGCGGCGCACTGCTCACCGGCGACACGATCACTGTGGTCCAGGATCGATCCTGGGTCAGCTTCATGTGGAGCTACCCCAACCTGATCCCGCTGGACGAGGCGACCGTGCTCGACATCGCCGCACGCGTTGAACGATTTCGTTTCGACCGCGTCTATGGCGGCTGGTGGGGACGTGTTGTCGTGGCCGACGGAGCGGCCGCGATACGACGCTCGGCGGACCGGTACGTAGCACGGCTCCGAGGCCAACGCGCGACGCAGCCGCGCAGCGCCCTGCCATTCTCATCTGACCCGCCGGCGCAGTAACTGTTGCATCTTTATAGTTTCTCGCGGACGAGGGTGACGGTGAGCTGTAACTGCAGACACTGTCCTAGACGTCGCCCCCGCCACCGGTCAGGCACGAGGAATCGGTTCCGACGTTGTACTCGCCATCGGTCCACATCGTGCCCTGCGCATTGCACGCGTCCGTGCCGTCGAAGATGTCGCGGCGCCATACACAGTTGTCGAGCCGCCGTTGTGAATCGCGGCATCGACGTTGGCGGACGATCCGCAGGCCACCTGCCGACGTCGACATGCCAACTCCCTCCGAAGGGCAAGGCGTGCCAGCGAGCGTCGGCGCCTCATCGTCTCGGAGCTCCGATGCGGTGGCCAGCCCTCCAGCCGGCAGACATATCGGCCGACGCGCTCAAATTCATCGCATGTCACCGTCGTGGCCGAACTGCACGCGTCACGCGAGTCCGGCACCGCAGATCTTTTGGTATCCGGTGATCACGACAGCATCGCCGCGCGCGGTCAGTACTGCACGACGAGGTCGGCGACCACCGGGTTGTGGTCGGACGGGATGACGCCGACGAAATGGCCGTCGTGCAGGTTCAGCAACTGGCTCCAGCCGGTTGTCGCGACCCCCGGGTCGGCGGCAATGTGGTCGATGATCCGACCGGTCTGCGACGGCACCCGCCTATAGCCGTTCATGCTCGCGTACTGCGTGTTGCTGCGGGTCTGCGCGGCCACCAGCGCGTCGCTGAGGAAGTTGGCGCGCATGTGCTGCTCGGGCGTGTCCAGCAACGGCGATCCCGGCGCGCTGAAGGAGTTGAAGTCGCCCGCGTAGATGATCGGTAGGTGGTGTTGATATAGGTGGGCGCCGGCGATCATGCGATCCATCTCTCTGGTCCGCCGGGCATCTTTGACGTCCTTGCCGTGGATCAAGTGGGTCGCGACCACCGTGAACTGCGCACCGGACGTGACGTTCTGCAGCGTCGTGGCACACGCCCAGTACATCGTCGAGACCGAGGTGTGCTTGGTGCTCATCCTGATCTTGCGGCCGTAACCAACCCGCGAGAACTCAGCCGTGCGATAGAGCAGGTAGTTCCCGGTGCGGTATCTGTACGGATACCTCAGGCCGCTGCCGTCGCAAGAGAACAGCGTGTAGTCACTGCTCAGCGCGCTGGCCAACGGATCGATCTGCAGTTTCTTCGGGTCGTGGCTGAACCAGTCGTCGGCCTCTTGAATGCTGATCACATCCGGCTTCGCTGACTTGATCAACGCGACCGCCTTCGGCAGCCGCTGACTCCACGGCGCGATCGTGGTGCCATTCTCTTTGGTGCCGTCGAACTGCATGTGCAGCACGTTGTAGGTCATCACGCGCAGCGGCTGCTCAGCCCCGGTGAAGTTTGCCGAGACCACCGGCGAGTACGACGAGCGTGCCGTGCCGTTGCTCGCCCGCACCCGGAAGTAGTAGGTCGTTCCGGTCGCCAAGCCGTACGGCGTGAACTGGGTGGCGTCGCCGTCCAGGGTGTAGCGACGCAGATCGGTGTGCATGGACGAATCGGTCGCTTGCTCGACCGTGAAGCGCGCGGCGTCGCCACCGCCCCAGGTCAGCGCGAGACCATGGCTGCCGATACGGGTCGTGATCGCCGCGAGATCGCTCGGTACAGCCGGCTGCAGGTGCGTTTGATGGATCTGCGACGTCTCGGTCTGCGACCCGTTTCGGGTTTCGACGCGGTAGAAGTAGGGCGCCGCGGTGTAGCCGAGCCCGGAGACCGTGATCGTCGGGTGGCTCGCGGCTTGTTGCACTCGGGTCGCCGAGGCCCTGCCGAGCGCCGCGTCGGTTAGGTCGTCCTCGTCGGCCGATGCGAGGACGAAGTAGCGCTTGGCCCGCGCGGCCGGTCGCACCGTAACGGTGAACGACGACGGTGTGGTGGCCGCGACGCGGATGCCGGCTGGCTTGCCCAGCCGCGGCGTGGTGGCCGATGCTGCGTTCGTTGCGGCGAGGCAGCTGGCGAGAGCGAGCGGAGCTAACAGGACACGGCGGAACAACGCGGAGCGCACGGAGGGGGTTCCTTACTGCGAGACAAGATCACGCAGACTGTACGTGCTCGCGCAGAAGACCTCCAATCGACCTAGTCGAGCGGCAGCCAATCATGCAGATTGGATACGGTCGCCTATAGGCCCAGCGAATCGGCTCAGCCGCGCAGTGGTCGGAACGCGGCGCGTATGTCGTCAGCCAGAAGATCTGGCTCTTCGGCACCCACGAAGTGCCCGCCGCGTGGCAGCTCGGTCCACCGCTCGACCTTGTAGTGCCGCTCGGCAAACTCTCGAGGTGGAATGCCACCGTTTTCGGCAGGGGCGAGGTAGAAACTCACCGGTACCCCGACGCTATGCGGAGCCGGGCGGGCCCCGGGCGGATGATCATGCACAGCGTAGGCGATCAGGGACGTCGCGATGCTGTTGGTGAACCAGTAGAGCGACAGATTGCCCAGGATCTCTTCGGCGCCGAAGTGAGCCAGGACGTCGTCCGCGCCGGCACTCCACCCGCGCCACTTCTCGACAATCCACGCTGCCAGGCCGGCCGGGCTATCCGCGAGCCCGTGCGCCAACGACAACGGCTTGGTCTGCTGAACGTGCGCATAGCCGCCGTCCTCTCGATCCCACGCCGTCCGTCCATGCAGCCACGCGGCCTCCGATGCGCTCAGCTTCGCGCCTGACGGCGCCGGACCCAAAGCGTTCGAACTCAGATGGATGCCGAGAGTCCGGTCGGGATGCCGCGCGCCGAGCCACGCCGTTACCCGAGCGCCTATGTCCCCGGCGCTCGCGGCGAAGCGGGAGTAACCCAAGGCGGTCATCAGCTGTGCCCAACGGTCCGCGGTGCGGGCTGCGGTGTAGTCGTCAAGGGCGCTTGGGGCGGCCGAGAGCGGAAAACCCGGCAACGCCGGGATCACGACATGGAAGCTGTCCGCTGGATCGGCTCCGTAGGTGCTCGGCCGCGCTAGCCGGCTGGCAACTGCGAGTGGCTCGAGGACGGAACTCGGCCATCCGTGGGTGAGGATGACGGGCAGCGCATCGGTGGTCTCGCCGGCGAGGTGAAACGCCCGGATCCTGACGCCCTCGAGCTCGACGTCGACCTGCGGAATCGCATTTAGCCGCGTAGCGAAGGCGTGGACGTCAAACTCCATCCATCGGTCGAGTACATCGCGCAGGATTTCGCTGCCAGTTCCGTGTTGCCATCGGGTCGAGAACGGAAACTGCGCCGAGCGGGTAGCCGACAGCCGGTCACGCAGTTCATTGATGTCTGCCTGTGCGAACCGAATCGTCGCTGGTCGAACGGGCCCGACAGGGCTACCTTCAGCCATTGCCCTCTCCCACTAGTAGCAAGCCTTATCGTCCGTCGTCGCCAGGCGACTCATGCCACAACGCGCCGGTCGGGCGTACAAGTCGGTAGGCCGTAACGTGCTGATGAGCGCGGAAGCCCGCGCCGAGGTAGGCACGCTCAGCGGCCGGGTTGGCACGGTCGTTGGTCACCTTGAATCGGTCGCAGCCGCGCGCCGCAAGCGCGTCTAGGCCGGCGCGCAGCAGGGTGCCGGCGAGGCCGCGGCCGCTGTGCATATCCTCGATCCGCATGGGCTCGACGAGCCCAACGCGCGTACGGCGGTCGGCCCAGAACATCGCGTAGCCGGCGAACGCGCCGTCGTCGGTCAGCAGCGCTAGGTCCAGTTCCGGGTCGTAGAGAGAGCAACTGCGCAGGCGTGCTTCGACGTCGGCGCCGTTGCGTCCGATCATCGGATGCGGGCCGTATTGTCGCGGGCGCGCGACGAGCGTGTAGCCGACGGGCAGCGCCCGCGCGGCGGCTCGGTCGGCGGCGTCGAGCCAGTTCACCGCGTAGGTCTCGCACGGTTCGGTGAAGCCGGCCCGGGCCGCCTCGGCTGCGCTCACCGGGCAGGTGGCGTCGACCTCCATCTCAATCGATGCGTGCGCGAGTTCGGCGCACCGGTTGTGAACGAAGTCCCATGCGGCGGAGAGAGTCGGGTCGCCCAGAACGTCACACCCGTACCGGCTCTCCGACCACCGGGTGAACACCGCGGCCGTGACGGGGGCCTCGCCATCGACCCAGGCAACGGCGTCTGCGTCGTGCGGGTGCGGATCGCGGGTGTACCACCACTGCAGATCGGCTGCCTCCCACAGCCCGGCGACCGGGTCGGCCACGCGTTGCCGCTGCAGTAATTCCGTGACGAGGGCGAGATACTCCTGCCCGGTGGGGCGAACCGCGTGCACTCTATGTGTCTACCGGGTGGCGCAATCGCATTGCTCAGATTCGCGTGCAGGCCGCGCAGCTGGCGCCTGCGTTTTGAGCTCACACGTGTCGAGCGTGGTTCGGCTCGTCACGAGGTCAGCGGGCGCGGATCGAAGGTCACCCGGATGCGAGTGATTCGGCCGTCCTCCACGTGTGACCAGTTGACGGTCGGTACCGGTGGCGCGTCGTGGGTGTGCAGGTCGAACCAGGTGATTACGTCCGGCCCGTCGACCCATCGCTTGAGCACCACGATGTCCGACACCATCGCCGACATGTGATCGAGGCCGGCGACGCATTCTTCGCCGCTGTCCGCCGTACCCAGCGGTCCGCGGAACGTCGCGCTGTCGCCGATGATCGAGCGCAGCGTTTCGAAGTCCTTGTCCTTCCACGCACGGAAGTAGGTGTCAGCAACAGCGCCGGCATCGGTGCTCATGATTCCTCCTCGCTCGGCGGATTCCCCGTGTCACGATTGTCGCGCTGATCAGTGGGCGTGCGTCGCGTAGGTGAGAATGACGATGCCCGAGTCGAGGTTCGTGGTGTCTTTCAGCTCGAAGGTTGCAGTCAACGATTCGCGGTAGATCAGAGCGTTCAGGCCGCCGCGTCCCACGAAGAACGGATGAAGCCAGAGCCGTAACTCGTCGATGAGCCCGGCTTGTAACATGGCACGCGAGACCGCGCCGAAGCGACGTATTGAATGACGTTGCCAACGGTTCGGTGCTTAAGGTCGGCGACCCGACCGACAAGATCACTGTCGATCACGGTCGTGTTGTTCCAACTCGGGTCCTTGAGGGTCGTCGACGCGACGTACTTCGGCATTTCGTTGATGCGATCGCTGTACGGGGTGGCACGCGCATCCAGGTCATCGCAGGAGGCGGGGGAAGGCGCGTAGCTCGTCGATGAAGGTGGTGGGCTGTTCGAGGGCGCGTAGTGCCCGCCGGCGGGGAGTTCGTTCCAGTAGACGATGTTGGTGTAGCGGCGAGTCCAAAGGCATAACAAACCTGACCCCCATCCGCGGATCTACTCGCAAACGCGCGACGAATACGCGTTGTGGACGAGGGAGTGTTCACGTGAACACTGCCTCGCGTCGCGCCTAGGGTTCGTGACGTGCTCAGGAGGTGATACCGACCTCGATGTTGGACGTCATCGCGAACGTGCAGCTAGAAACCGCGCCTACGCAGCTGCTTGGTGAGGCAAACGTTCCGCCACGTTTGGTCACCTGGACAGTTGCCCCATTCGGTACCACGTACGGGCACGTGGTACCTGCTCCGCTCGGGTCGCTGCACGGTGACCCGGTTACCTGCTGCCCGTTCACGAAGGTAAATACCGTCGCGGTTCCGGGCTGGACGGTCAGTACCCAGGTCGGCGGCGGGGTGGACGTTGTTGGCGTGGGCGTGGGCGACGTCGAAGTGGCCGGCGCGGACGAACTGGCCGGCACCGACGACTTGGTCTTGCTCGGCGTGGGATGCGGCTTGGTCGGACGATGGGTCGGAGTGTGGTGCACCTTCGTCGGATGCGTGGACGTGGTGACGCGCGCCGAGGGCGTGGGGGTCGGGCTCGGTGATGCGCTCGTGCTCGGCCTAGAACTCGGGCTCTTGCTCGGGCTGTGCGTGGTGTGCCGCGAGGTGGGCGCACTCGTCGATGGAGCCAGCGACGGCGGTGTCGACGGCGCGCTCGAGATCACTATCGATCCCCCCGAGGTGGTGAGGACGACCGCGCTCGCGGTCGGCAGTGCATCTACCGGGCTGCCGGCCACGGTGTTGGTGCGCACTGCGCCGGCCGTGACGATGCCGCCGATGAGCAGCAGTAACGCCAGTACGAGCAACGCGGCAAGCCGCCCGCGCCGGCGCCGTTGCTCCTCGGCAGCGAACGCCGGATCCTGCGGCGGCCAGCCATTGTCGTCCCAACCGTCCGCGGTGAACCACAACGGCTCGGCCGCATCCATGGCGGCTGCGGCGGCTTCGAGGATGCGTGTGCGCAGCGAGACCAGTCCGGCGGCGAACGCCTCGCCCTCGCCACCGAGCAGCGCGGCGGCAGATGCGACGCGCGAGCGTTGCTCGTCGCACACCGAGCACTTCTCGATGTGGCGAGCGACCTGCTTGCGGCTCAGCACGGTCAGCTCGCCGTCCCAGCCGGCGAGCAGCGTGTCGAGCTCGGCGCAACGGTCGCGTCCGGTCCGCGCCACGAGCAGCGCGCCGATCGACTTCTTCGCAGTGGCGCGCGCGCGTGCGAGCAAGGTATAGGCCGTCGAGCGGGTCACGCCGACCGCCGCGGCGAACTCCTCGCCGGCCAACTGCTGCCGGTCGGCGAGCTCGAGCAGCAGGCGATCGCGATCGGACATGCCGGCCTGCGCGTCGCGCAGCAAAGCGGCCAGCTCGGCGTCAACGGCGGCGCTCGAGGAGGGGTCTGGGTCGAACGACGGCCGATCGGCCACCTCGTCCACCAGAACCTCCCGCTTGCGCTTGTCGATACGTGCCAAACATTCGTGTCGTGCCACCGAGAACAGCCAGCTGCGCAGCAGCGCCGGCTCGCGCAGGCCGCTCAGTCGCGTTGTTGCGATGACGAAGACGTCCTGCAGGCAGTCCTCGGCCTCGGCCTGGTTGTGCAGCATGGAGCGGCAGAAGCCGAGCAGCCGGGCGGCGTAGCGGTCATAGATCTCGGCGAGCGCGGTGACATCGCCCGCGGCGACCGCTGTGGCCAATGCGGCGTCGTCGGCACCGTCACTGCGGTGTCGCGCGGTCATAGCCGGACACTAATGGTTTCACCGGCTCAATGGCTCCACACGAACGGATTCGGGTGCGGCAGGCGGCGAACGTGGACCTTATGCACCGTCAGGCTCTGCGCCGCGGTCTGGACCACCGGAGCCGACGCTGACGCGCTGGCCGCCGCCGAATACACGGCGACGTCGGCGCTGACGCCGATGAACAGGACGATTGCTGCTGCCAGGTACCGCATGGCGGTGTCCCTCCGACCCGGCGGGGCCTGGTGCTCCGCCTCTTACCGAGCAGAGGCGGGCGGCCGGAAGGATCTGACAGTTTTCTGAAGAACTTTCCCGAAGTACTTTTCGGGCGGCCTTGATTCAGCCGAGGTAGAGGCAGAACGGGTGCCCGGCCGGGTCGAGGCAGACCCGTACGTCGTCCTGCGGCTGGAACTCGGCGACCGACGCACCGCACTCGACGGCGTGCGAGCGGGCGCCCTCGAGATCGTCGACCCGGATCTCGAGATGCAGTTGCATCTGCTGATCGCCCGGTTGCGCCGGCCAGGCCGGCGGCACGTGACCCTCCTCGAGCTGGAAGGACACGCCGACGCCGCCGGCCGGGTCGCGCACGATCACGAAGCCCGGCTCCTCATGCGCGATGGGCCACCCGAGCAACCGCTCGTAGAACCGGGCCAGACCTTGCGGATCCGGGGTGCCTACGTTCACGGTCGTCAGCGTCAGGGTGGCCATCGCGATCTCCTTCGGTCGTCATCGACGGGGGGCCACCTTCATCCCAGCACCGCGGTGTGACAACGACCGCAGCATTGGTATCGAGGTATTGGTACCGAGCAAGCCTAGGTTTGCCGCTCACGGCATAGCCCTAAATTGAGACCATGTCTCATCGACCTCTCGGTCCAGTGTCATGACGCGATTCGTGCTGATCCCCGGCGCCGGTGGGGTGGCCTGGTACTGGGGACGCGTGGCCGCGCTGCTCGAAGCCGCGGGACACGACGCGATCGCGGTCGACCTGCCCGGCGACGACGAGACGGCAGGCCTGCCCGAATATGCCGACCTGGTCGCGCGCGCGGCGGGTGAAGGCAGCGAGGTCGTGCTGGTTGCGCAATCGCTCGGCGGGTTCACGGCACCGCTCGCGTGCGATCGGCTCGCGGTGACCTCGCTCGTGTTCGTCAACGCGATGATCCCCGCGCCGGGCGAGACGCCGGGCGCGTGGGGCAGCAACGTCGGGGCGTCCGAGGCGCGGCTGGCAGCGGCCGATTCCGGCGGATACGGCCGCGAATTCGACCTCGAAACCTACTTCCTGCACGACATCACGCCCGAGCTGATCGCCGAGGGCGAGTCGCACCAGCGCAACGAGGCCAACGCGGTGTTCGAGTCGGTGTGCGACTTCGCGGCGTGGCCGCGGGTGCCGGTCCACGTGCTCGTCGGTGCCGACGACCGGCTCTTCCCGGCCGACTTCCAGCGACGCGTCGCACGCGACCGGCTCGATGTCGATGCCGACGTCCTGCCTGGCGGGCACCTGATCGCGCAGGCCGACCCGAGCGGCGTGGCTAAATACCTGCAGGCCAAGACATAGTCTTGGCCGAGTGTCCGGACCGTCGCCCGCCGAGTTGCACGCGCGGCTGGCCGGACTGACCTGCCAGGACGAGGCGCGGCTGGCCAAACGACTGCGCCAGGCTCGCCGACCGAAGGATTTCACCGCGATCGCCCGGCAGATCGATGGCGCCGAGCAGGTGGTTGCCAACCGGCTGGCCGCCGTCCCGTCCATCAGCTATCCCGACCTGCCGGTGAGCGCACGCCGTGACGATCTCGCGGCGGCGATCGGGCCGCATCAGGTGGTCGTGGTGGCCGGCGAGACCGGATCGGGCAAGACCACCCAGCTACCGAAGATCTGCCTCGAACTCGGTCGGGGGATCCGCGGCACGATCGGGCATACCCAACCGCGCCGGCTGGCCGCGCGCACCGTTGCGCAGCGCATCGCCGACGAGCTCCATACCCCGCTCGGCGACGTGGTCGGTTACACCGTCCGCTTCACCGACCAGGTCAGTGATCGCACGCTGATCAAGCTGATGACCGATGGCATCCTGCTCGCCGAGATCCAGCGCGACCGCATGTTGCGCCGCTACGACACGCTCATCCTGGACGAGGCGCACGAACGCAGCCTCAACATCGATTTCTTGATCGGCTACCTCACTGAGCTGTTGCCGCGCCGGCCGGACCTGAAGGTGATCGTCACTTCGGCGACAATCGATCCGCAGCGCTTTGCGCACCACTTCGGTGCTGCGCCGATCGTCGAGGTGTCGGGGCGCACCTACCCGGTCGAGATCCGCTATCGCCCGCTCGAACCGGACGCGACGGTTGATGACGACGACGACCCGGACGATCCCGACCACGACGTCGTGCACCGGATCGTGTCGCGCGACCAAACCGAAGCGATCATCGACGCCGTCCACGAGCTCGACCATGAGCAATCCGGCGACGTGCTCGTGTTCCTGTCCGGCGAACGCGAGATCCGCGACACCGCCGATGCATTGCGTGGCGAGAATCTACGCAACACGGACGTGCTGCCGCTATATGCACGGCTGCCGACGGCCGACCAGCAGAAGGTGTTCGAGCCGCATACCGGCCGGCGCATCGTGCTCGCCACGAATGTCGCCGAGACGTCGCTGACCGTGCCTGGCATTCGCTACGTGATCGACCCCGGGACGGCACGAATCTCGCGCTACAGCAGGCGAACCAAGGTGCAGCGGCTACCCATCGAGCCGATCTCGCAAGCCTCCGCGGGCCAGCGCGCCGGCCGGTGCGGGCGGCTGTCCGACGGCATCTGCATCCGGCTGTACTCCGAACGTGACTTCGACTCGCGTCCGCGCTTCACCGATCCGGAGATCCTGCGCACAAACCTCGCCGCGGTCCTGCTGCAGATGGCCGCGCTACGCATCGGCGACGTCGAGCAGTTCCCCTTCCTCGACCCGCCCGACCGTCGCTCGGTGCGCGACGGCATTGCGTTGCTGCAGGAACTCGGCGCATTCGACTCGTCGGCAAGGATCACCGACATCGGGCGGCGGCTCGCTCAGCTGCCCGTCGATCCGCGGCTGGGCCGGATGATTCTGCAGGCCCAGCAGGAAGGCTGCGTGCGCGAGATCCTGGTGGTCGCGGCGGCGCTGTCGATCCCGGATCCGCGCGAGCGGCCGTCCGACGCCGAAGAGGCAGCCCGCCAGAAGCATGCCCGCTTCGCCGACGAGCACTCCGACTTCATCGGCTATCTCAACCTCTGGAAGTACGTCCAGTCGCAGCGCAAGGAGCTGTCCGGCAACCAGTTCCGCCGCATGTGCCGAGCCGAGTACCTGCACTACCTGCGGATCCGTGAGTGGCAAGACCTGGTCGGGCAGCTACGGACGATCGCGCGTGGCATCGACATCGTCGAGTCGAGCGAGGATGCCGATCCGGCCCGGATCCACGACGCCGTGATTGCCGGAATGCTCGGCCACATCGGCATGCGCGACATGGACTCACGCGAATTCCTCGGCGCGCGCAACGCGCACTTCGTCCTCGCGCCCGGATCGGTGTTGAGCAGGCGACCACCGCGGTGGGTGGTCGTCGCCGAACTCGTCGAGACGAGCCGCCTGTTTGGCCGCATCGCCGCTCGCATCGAACCCGAAGCCGTCGAGCGCCTCGCCCAACACCTCGTCGCCCGCACCTACAGCGAACCGCATTGGGACGCGCGTCGCGGCGCAGCGATGGGCTACGAGCGCGTCACGCTCTACGGGTTGCCGCTGATCGCGCGCCGCCGCGTGGGCTATGCGATCGTCGAACCGGAGGTTGCGCGCGACCTGTTCATCCGGCACGCGCTCGTGGAGGGCGACTGGCAGACCCGCCATCGCTTCTTCGGGGCCAACGAGGCGCTCATCGCCGCGCTCACCGAGATCGAGGAACGCGCCCGCCGCCGCGACCTGCTCGTCGGCGACGACGAGATCTACGCGTTCTACGACGCCAGGATCCCAGCCGACGTGGTGAGCGCGCGGCATTTCGACGCGTGGTGGAAGAAGGCCCGGCATCGCACGCCGGAGCTGCTCACGCTCACCCGCGACGACCTATTACGTCAGGAATCCAGCGACGAGAGCCCGGACGCGTGGCAGGCCGGCGATCTCGCACTGCCCGTCACTTACCGCTTCGAGCCGGGCGCGGACGACGACGGGGTCACGGTGCACATCCCGGTCGAGGTGCTCGGGCGGCTCGGCGGGCAGGAGTTCGGCTGGCAGGTGCCCGCGCTGCGCGAGGAACTGGTCATCGCGCTGATCCGATCATTGCCCAAGGAGCTGCGGCGACACTTCGTCCCGGCGCCTGACACTGCGCGTGCGGTGCTGCGCGAGCTGGCACCGGGGCAGGAGCCGCTGCTCGAGGGCCTGCAACGCGAGCTGCACCGGCGCACCGGCGTGCTCGTGCCGCTCGACGCGTTCGACCTGGGCAAGCTACCAGCGCACCTGCGCGTCACGTTCGCCATCGAGGACGACCGCGGCGAGGTCATCGCACGCGGTAAGGATCTCGCTGGCCTGCAGGAGCAGCTGACCGCGCCCGTCCGCGCGGCCGTGGCTGCCGCAGTTGCCGGCGAGCTGGAACGTGACGGCCTCAGTGGCTGGCCCGACGATCTCGAGGAGTTGCCCCGGCTGGTCGAACGGACCAGCGGCGAGCACACCGTGCGTGGGTACCCCGCGTTCGTCGACACCGAGAAGGCTGTAGCGATAAGGGTCTTTGCCTCGCCCGAGGAGCAGCTCACGCACATGCGCATCGGCATCAGGCGGCTGCTGCGGCGCACGTCACCATCGCCGGTGAAAGCCGTCGAGCGGTCGCTGTCGACGCGTGCGCGGCTGGTACTCGGAGCGAACCCGGACGGATCGATCGCCGCACTGCTCGACGACTGCGCCGATGCCGCGGTCGACTCGCTGGTCAGTGAGGTGCCGTGGACGCGCGTCGACTTCGATGCGGTGCGCGCGAAGGTCGCCGCGGAGCTGGTCGCGCGGACGAGCGACATCGTGCACCGCGTGGAGCGCATCCTGGCCGCTGCCCACGAGGTGCGGACGGCGCTGCCGGCCAGGCCGCTCGCCGTACAAAATGCCGCGATCGATGACATTCGCGGTCAATTCCGGCGCTTGCTGCCGACCGGGTTCGTGGCAGCCGCCGGACGCGATCGACTCGCAGACCTGGCGCGGTACCTCACCGCCGTCGCCCGCCGGCTGGAACTGCTGCCCCGCGACGTCGAGATCGACCGCGCGCGCATGCAGCGGGTGCTCGCCGTGCAGGCGGCGTATGAACAACTGGCCCGCGCATTGCCGGCGGGCCGGGCCGCGGCACCGGACGTGCGCGACATCGGTTGGCTGCTCGAGGAGCTGCGGGTGAGCCTGTGGGCCCAACAGCTCGGCACGCCTCGTCCGGTCAGCGAACAGCGCATCTACCGGGCCATCGATGCGGTGCGCCCCTAGCGCGCAGCTAGGTTCGTAGGCATGGCATGGCTCTTCCTGGTGGGTGCGATCGGTGCGGAACTGTTCGGGACGCTGGGATTGCGTGCAGTAGCGCAGTCGCCGGTGTGGTGGGCGATCGCGCTGATCACCGTTGCTTACACGATCTCGTTCGTGTGCATGGGCTTCGCGCTGCGCCAGCTCAACGTCGGCGTGGTGTACGCGATCTGGTCGGCGGTCGGCACTGCTGCCGTGTCGTTGCTCGGCGTGGCGCTGTTCGGTGAGCGGCTCAACTGGCAGGCGGCGCTGGGGATGGTGCTGCTCGTCGGCGGCGTGCTCGTCCTGGTCACCTCGGGCAGCGTGCGTCACGGTTAGGTCACGAGATGGCGGCCAGCAGCCGAAATCTCGGCCCTCCGACACGCCCGAACCAGTACGGGTGTCGACAACAGGACTACAGATGTGGGTCACTGTGCATGCTCCGGGCGAGCGCCCGGACGAGGCGTGGATGGAGCGCAGATGCGGGGTAAGTGGTACGGAGCCGCAAGTTTGCTGGTCGCGGCGACCGTGACGATGTCGGGGTGTGCGAGCAGTGGGACCAACGGCGGGACGACCGGCGGGGGCAACACTGCGCCGAACACCACGTCCAGCAGCGGGTCAGGCAACGGCTCCAGCACTAGCACTAGCACCGCCGATTGGGGCACGGCGCAGTCTGCCCAGGCGGGCGGCGGCATGGCCGCGCTCGTTGCGGCTGCCAAGAAGGAGGGCACGCTCAACCTGATCGCGGTGCCGCGCAGCTGGGCAGGATATGGCGCGATCATCGACGCGTTCAAGGCCAAGTACGGTTTGAAGATCAACAGTGAGAACCCGAACGGGGCGAGTGCTGACGAGATCACCGCAGTGAAGTCGACAAAGGGGCAGGACAGCGCGCCTGACGTTCTGGACGTCGGCAACTCCTATGCCCTCGATGGTGCGCAGTCAGGGCTGTTCGCGCCGTACAAGGTCGCCACGTGGACTGACATTCCGGACGCGCTTAAGGACTCCGGTGGTCTTTGGTACAGCGACTACGGCGGCTACCTCTCGATCGGCTGCAACGCGGCGAAGGTCGGCGGAACCTGCCCGAAGACGATCAAGGATCTCGACAACCCGGCCTACAAGGACAAGGTGGCCCTCAACGGCGACCCGACCGAGGCCGCAGCTGCGTTCTCTGGTGTGTGGGCGGCTGCGCTGGCCAACGGTGGCTCGGCCGACGACATCCAGCCCGGCATCGATTTCTTCAAGAAGCTGAACCAGGACGGCAACTTCAACAAGACGCAGGCTTCGCCGCAGACAGTGCAGTCGGGCGAGACGCCGATCGTGCTCGACTGGGACTACCTCAACGCCGGTTACGCGCCAACGTTGAAGAAGGCCGGCATTACCTGGACGACGGTGGTGCCCACTGACGGCCTCGTCTCATCGTTCTACTCGCAGGCGATCAGCCTCACCGCCGCGCACCCTGCTGCGGCACGGCTGTGGGAGGAGTTCCTCTACAGCCAGGACAAGGACGGCGGCCAGAACGGCTGGCTGCGCGGGTACGCCCGTCCGATCGAGTTGCCGGTGATGCTCAAGAACGGGACGGCTGACAAGGCAGCCGCCGACAAGCTGCCCACGGTGACCGACACGAAGCCGTTTGCTCCCACCCAGGCGCAGATTACGGCCGCGCAGAACGTGGTGAAGAAGAACTGGGCCGCAGCGGTCGCGTAGTGGCACAGGTCGAGTCCGCCGCCGGCGGGACCGGGCGACGCGCCCGGTCCCGTCGGTTCGGCTTCGGTTGGCTGGGGCTGTCACCGTTCTTCCTCTACGTCG
>DASRSG010000158.1:0-18554 GCA_035656595.1 Jatrophihabitantaceae bacterium
TCGCCGCCCGCGGCCTCTTCCAGGTACTGATCCTCCAGGTAGATGTAGCGCTGTGCTGCACTGATCGCGGTGACCAGCGTGCCGAACACTTCCTGCCGGCCGGTATCGGGCATGGTGCGCCATCGCCCACCACGAAACGGCACCCGCGACTCGAGCTTGCGCCGATACGTCGAGCGCAACACCCGCACCTCGACGCCGGGGGACGGGACGGGCCGGGCGTCGGGCGCCGGAGCCGGAGCCGGCAGCGGCTCGCGCGGGTTGAGCCGGCGCCGGTCGAACGGGGTCCGGAAGTACCGCTTGGCGGGCAGTGTCATGGCCTCCAGCCAGCGCTGCCGAAAGATGTCCCAGACTCGGCGGGCACCTGGTCCGCGTAACCGCACCGCCATGTCGTGCCAGCCCCAGCGCTCGCCGTCGAGTCGGAAGCGATCGTGCGGGGGGCCGTCACACCGATCGTCCACGAGATCGATGCCGGCGACGAACGACGTGAGTTCGCCCGCGACGAAGGTGGTCACGGCCTTCTGATGATTCGATCCGAGCAGCGCCCCGGAGAAGTCGAGCAGCACCCGGCTGGCTAGCGGTGGCGCATCGGTGCCGTCCACCCGTAGCGTGCGCAGCTGACCGGCTCGTGCCGCGTTCTCGCGGAACGGGCCCAGACCGCTCCACGGAATGGACGACGCCAGCACCCGGCCGGCGATCAGCAGCCGCACGTCGACGCCGCGACCGGCCATGTGCGCGAGCTGGTTGCCCAGCGGTGCATAGCCGGCGTCACCGGAGTGCCTGCCGTGCAGGTCGAGGGCGGGATCTACCTCGAGCCCGGCGATCAGCACGGTGTCGCCGGCCTGGGCTCGCCCGAAGATCGCATCGAGTTCGGCGAAGTACGCCTCGCCGTCGACGAGCGGGCGCCATTCGGTGTCTTCGTCGAAGGTCGGGTAGTCGCCGGTGCGGGGGAAATACTGCGGTGCCGTCATGCGCGCTCGGCCGGTAGCGGGTCGCGCTCCAGGGGGCAGGTCATACAACGGGCGCCGCCGCGCCCGCGACCCAGCTCGCCGCCGGAGATGGCGAGCACCTCGATGCCACGCGACTCGAGCAGCGCGTTGGTGACCACGTTGCGGTCGTAGCCCACAACGACTCCGGGTTCCAGCGCGAAGTAATTGTTGCCGTCGCTCCATTGCTCACGCTCGGCAGCGCGCGCGTCGCCGCCGGCCCGCAGGATCCGGACGGTGTCCACCTCGAGCGCGTCCGCGAGCGCAACGGGCAGGCTACCGGCCGGCTCGACGTGCAGCGGCTCGCGCTCGTCAACGCTGGGCGTCAGCCGCCAGGCGCGCACGCCGTCCAGATCGAGATTGGGGTAGGCGACGAACGTCGCCACATCGACCATCGTGAACACCGTGTCGAGATGCATCATCGCGCGCGCCTGCGGCAGGTCGACGGCGACGACCTGCTCGGCGGTACCGGCGGCGAAGAGCCGACGCGCGAGCAACTCGACGGCCGTCGGCGTGGTCCGCTCCCCCATGCCGATCAGCACCACGCCCGGTGCGATGACGAGCAGGTCGCCACCCTCGAGGGTCGCCGGGCGATGGTCGCGGTCGTCGTCGCCGTAGTAGAAGGAGAACGGCGCGTCACGAAACATCGGGTGATAGCGGTACACCGCGCGCGCGTGCAGCGACTCGCGCTGCCGCGCCAGCTTGGCCATCGGGTTGATCGTGACACCGGCGCCGATCCAAGCCGAGTTGTCGCGCTGGAACAGCGTGTTGGGCAACGGCGGCAGCACCAGATCGTCAGGATCGAGCGCCTGCCAGCGCAGCCCGGCGTCCGAGTTGGGCTTCAGGTCGGACTTGAGTACGCCGCCGATCAGCAGGTCAGCCAGCGTCGGCGCGTCGACATCCTCGAGCAGCAGACGGATCGAGCGCGCCATCTGCTCACCGAATCGCTCCGGTGTGCAGGTACGGTCGATGACGAACTGGCGCCCTTGCGCGGTGTCCAGCGCGCGGGCGAGCAGTTCGGCGAACCGGTACACCACCGCGCCACGGCTCGCGAGTACCTCGACGAATTCATCATGCTCCTCGCGAGCACGCGCAGCCCATGGCACGTCGTCGAAGAGCAGGTCGTGGATGTTGCTCGGCGTGAGCCGGTCGAGTTCGTGCCCGGGACGATGCGTGAGGACATGGCGCAGCCGGCCGACCTCGGAGTCGACGCGAGGACGTAAGGGCGTGGCTGGGGCGGGGTCGGGCATCGTGCGCACAGCATGTCAGGCCGGCGCTGGTCACCGCTTCGATGTTGCCTCAGTGACACGCCGGTCGGCTTGGCGTGCGAGACGCTCGGTCCGCTCGGCGTCCTTGGCCGCCTGCCGTCTCGCCTTCTCGGCATCGCTGCGCGCTCGAACCGCATCGTCGAGTTCGGCTTTGCGTCGCTCGATGTCGTCGGCGGCGCGCTGCAGCAATTTCTCGGCCTGCTGCAGCGCACGCTGCGCCTGGTCGCGCTTGGTGTTCGCCGCCTTAGCCTCGGCCCTTGCCTCGGCTGCGTCCTGCCGTGCTTGCTTTGCCTGTGCTCGTCGGTCCGGCTTGACCGGCTTCGCGGCTGCGGCGCGCTTGGCTGGCTGGGTGGCGGTGACGTCCACGCCAGGAAACCCGCTGCGCGACAGCCCGGTGGTCAACTGCCCGACCAGCAACTCATCGGCCGCAGCCGGGTCGGCCAACGCGGCATGCAGGGTGTCCTCCAGACCTCGCGCCGTCCCGTCGGAGACCGTCTGACCGGCGGCGCTGCCGAGCTTGCGAGCCTGCTGGACCAGGCCATGGACGACCTGGTGCTGCTGCTTGGACAGCGCACGTAGTTGCCCGGCGTCCAATGCCGAGGTCGCTTCGCGCAACGAAGCACCAAGCTCGAGCAGCGGATCGATCTCATCGCGCTGTTCGCGCACGAGTTGGTTGGCCAGCCAACCGACGATATTGGGCTTGCCCAACTTCGCGATCGCCTGCGCTGCCTCGGTCTGTCCTTGTGCCCGAGCCTGCTTCGCCCGGTCGTTGCGTGCCGCGGTGAACTCTTCGAGCGGCAGCCCGTAAAGCTCGGCCGCCGCCGCGCCGACGAGCCGGTCGGCATCGTTCTTCGACCCACCGCCAGCCCGCTTACCCGCCATCGGGACACCTTTGCATATTCGCTGCGAGAGATTGATGACGTTCAGCGCGGCGCCGATGCGGGTAGCGACATGGAGAACCGCATTTGCTGGCGAGCCGAATATGGAGGTACCAGTCATGACGACCGTGACCAAGTCGATCGACGTGAACGTCCCGATTTCGCAGGCCTATAACCAGTGGACCCAGTTCGAGGACTTCCCGCACTTCATGGGCGGCGTGGAGTCGATCAGCCAGCTCGATGATCGCCGGCAGCACTGGCAGGTCAAGGTTGGTGGCGTGGTCCGTGAGTTCGACACCGAGGTGACCGAACAGCACCCCGAGGAGCGGATCGCCTGGAAGTCCACCGACGGCAAGTCGCACGCGGGCGTAGTCACCTTCCACAAGCTCTCCGATGCCGACACCAGGGTCACCGTCCAGCTCGACTGGGAGCCCGAGGGTGTCGTCGAAAAGGCCGGCTCGGCGATCGGCGTCGACGACCACCAGGTTTCCGGCGACCTTGACCGGTTCAAGCAGTTCATCGAGTCCCGTCCCGCCGAGACGGGCGCGTGGCGCGGCGAGGTGCCACGCGAGGGCTAACCTGGAACAGCACGGCAGCGGGTGACGCGGCAGATTACGGCCGCGATCGCCCGCTTCGTGCTGTTAGCTCAGCCTTCGCCGGGGTAACCCTCATTGCAGTATCTGCGTAGACAACTATCTCTAATCTCGACACCGTTGCGAGGAGACCGATCGTGACCGAGGGCCCGGGCGAGGAAACCCAGGCTCTGCCGGTGACGCCGGCCTACGCCACCGGCTCGGTCCAGGCCCCGGGGTGGGTCCTTGCCGGGCGCTACCGGGTGCTGGACCGGCTCGGCTCCGGTGGCATGGCGGAGGTATTCCGGGCTCATGACGAGCAGCTTGACCGCGATGTGGCCGTCAAAGTGTTCCGCACGCCGATGGACGAACCGGGCAATGCCCAAGCCCCGGAGCGACGCGAGACCGAGCTGCGGGCCCTTGCCCAGCTCAGCCATCCCAACCTCATCACCCTGTACGACGCGAACCTCGCCGGACCGGATCCGGCGTTCCTCGTCACCGAGCTCGTGATCGGCCCGAACCTCGCCGACCGACTCAGCGACGGGCCGCTGCCGGAGGAGCTGGCACGCACCATTGGCGTGCAGATCGCCGACGCGCTGGCTTACGTGCATTCCAACGGCATGGTGCACCGTGACGTCAAACCGGCCAACATCCTGCTCGGCACCGACGGCCCAGACCCTGAGACCGCCGCGATCCGGGCTCGGTTGTCGGACTTCGGGATCGTCCGGGTGATCGACGGGGCACGGATGACCGCAGCGCAATTCACGCTTGGCACCGCGTCCTACATCGCTCCGGAGCAGGCCCGTGGTGCAGACGTGGGCACGGCCGCTGACGTGTACGCGCTCGGCCTCGTGCTCATCGAGATGCTGACCGGCGTGCGCAGTTTTGACGGCCCGTTCCACGAGGCGGTGGCCGCCCGGCTCGTCCACGGCCCGGAGATCCCGCCCGGTCTCCCGCTGCCATGGCCCGGCCTGCTCGCCGCGATGACGGCTCTCGACCCGGTGCAGCGACCGGGTGCTGCCGAAGTCGCCGATGCGCTGCGCTCCTCGACCCCGCCGCTCGCTGTGCCGCCGCCGATCCTTGCCGGCCCTGACGATGCCACGGTGTTCACCGCCCCGGTCGCGCTTCCGGTTGGGGCCGCGCCACTGCTCGCGCCGCCGGGTGCACCGCCGGAGGCACCCCGCCGCGGTCATCGCGCAGCCGCACTGGCCGCGGCCGCGCTCGCCTTCATCGCAATCATCGCCACCGCGCTCGTGCTGCTTCTCAAGCCGTCGGCGCACTCGCCGACCGCGCCACAAGGCGTCACCACGGCACCGACCACGGCAGCGGGCCAATCCGGCCCGAACGGATCGGACCGGTCAGGCCAGCACGGCGTTCCGGTAACCGTGGGTGGCTCGGGCGCAAGCAGCGGCGCATCGGGCTCACCGGCATCCTCGGGCGCGCCGGGTTCCGGCGCAAGGCCGTCAGGCGCGACTTCCACGCACTCAGCCACGCATTCGGCGACACACTCGAGCCCGCCGCCGACGCACAGCACGACGGCCCGGCCGAGCCGATCGTCCTCGTCTGCGCGGCCGTCCTCGTCGCTACCGAGGTCATCGAGTGCACACACGTCGACCGCGCCGCCCTCAACCACACCGGCGTCGAGTTCTCCCGCCGCCGGCTCGGCCGGACCCGGATCGGGGTCGGTTGCGGCTCTGCCCAGCGACCGACCGTGACCACAGCGCCGTTAGGTGGGTGGCGATCCGGGTACAAAGCGGACATAGAGCTTCCGAGACCATCAGTTCGGAGTGAGTGTCGTGTGGCAGATCGAGCGCCAGTTGACGCCGACCTTGCAGACATCAGCGACGGCTCGCAAGCTCACCGCCGGTTGGCTCAGTGAGGTGCTCGACCACACCACCGAGGACACCAGCCGAGCCGTCGACGAGGCCACTCTGATCGTCAGCGAACTGGTCACCAACGCCGTACAGGCACAGCCGCAAGAACTGCGGTTGTCGCTGTGCGTGGAACCCAACGATCCCAGCATGCTCACCATTGCGGTCGCCGACGATGCCCCGGGCGAACCGATGCTGACAGCCGGCCCACTCACGCGTACCCACGGGCGCGGTCTGTTGCTTGTCGATGCGCTCGCACGGCGATGGGGTACGAAATGGGGCGACCAGTACAAGTCGGTCTGGGCCGAGCTGACCATTCCAGCGGCCCGTCCGTGGCCGGGCACCGACTGAGCCTGCCGGTCAGTTGGCGATCAGGTCCCGGATGATCTGCGACAGCTTCAACGCATCGGTCTTGGACACGCACGCGGCCACACCGAGCCGTCCCGCCTCGGCGATGATCGACTCGCTCAGATAGGCACTGAACAACACGATGAGCTGATCCGGCGAGGTGCGTTTAATCCGGCTTGCGACCTCGACGCCGGTCAGGTCCGGCATCTGGTTGTCCAACAGGACCACGGTTGGTTCCGGCGGATGCAACTGGCTGAACTTCGCCAATGCCTCAGTGCCGTCGGCGGCCTCGCCGACGACATCGATGCCGCCACGGCGCAGCACCGAGCGTACGAGCAGGCGCATGTCCGCGTCGTCGTCGACCACCAACGTCGTGACGGCACCGCCCGTGTCATCGACGGTCTCACTACCGCGGGTGGTCACCGAGAAAAGCTATCAGCGAGTCGTCGGGGCGGCTTGTTGAACTCCGATGGCGCAGCGCGCGCCAGCCACGCCGATCGAGCAAGTCCTGGACAATGGCGCCGAGATTGAGCGCTTCGGCCTTGGCGATGCACCTATGCCCAGCTCGTCTGCGTCGGCGATGAACTCATCGTTGAGGTATGCGCTGCACAGCACGATGAGCCGGCCGTCCAGCCCAACCTCGAGAAGGCCCGTGTCCACACGGGCTTCAGCTACTCATGCCGCACGTCGCCGAACGCGATGTTCTTCATCGTCTACCGCAACATGACCCAGCTCTACGGCAAGCCGGGCGGGGTGTGGCGCCAGGCCGCGATACGACGCATTCCGGACGGTGAGGCAGCAGGTCGGCTGCTGATCGGGGATCGGATCGGCGTCAGTTGAGCGCGATGGCGACGATCGCGAGAGCGCACATGCCCAGACCGGTCCGTTGCGGGGCGCTGAATCGTTCGTGCAGCAGCATCCCCGCGAGTGCCACCGTAACGCCTGGGTAGAGCGAGGTCACGACCGCGACAGTGGCTAGCAAGCCCGCGTGGCTTGCCGCGAAGTAGCACAGTGTCGCGGCCATGCTCGCGACGCCGATGACGACCGGCAGGCCGAGCGCACGCAGGCCCAGCCGCAGCACGGGCCGCGATCGCAGCGCCAAGACCGACAGGACCGCGAGCGAGACCGTTTGCTCTGAGGCGACCGGCCACAGGCCAGCATGGTCGCCGGCCCGGGCGAGCCCGACGAACATGAGCCCGAAGGAGACGCCCGCGTGAAGCCCGTCGATGAGCGACGTCCGCAGGGCGACATCCGGGCCGCTGCCGCCGGCTGAAACGAGGCCGATCGCCGGAAGGGCGATAACGAGACCGGCAGCGGCTACCAGGCTGGGTCGTTCGCCGGCGCCGATTCCGACCAACACGGGCAGGATGGCGGAACCGACCGCGGACACCGGCCCGACGACGCTCATCTGCCCCCGCGCCAGGCCTCGGTACAACGCGATCGTGCCTACGCCGCCGCCGAGTCCGGCGACCGAACCCCACACGACCGACCCGAAGGACGGTGCCGCCCCCATCGCAGCGACGGCGAGCCACGCGATGGCTGTGGACGCGATCGTCCCGACGACGGCGACCGACAGCGACGGCAGCCGGCGCGAAAGCAACCCGCCGGCGAAGTCAGCGCTGCCGTACAGCAACGCTGCGGCAAGTCCGAGCACGATTCCCATAACCGCACCTACACCTGCACGCGATAGGTCAGGACGACGGTGCCGGTGTTGAGAGCCAGCGTGTCGACGAGGTCCATCTGCGTCGCAACGGTCGGCCGGAAGAGCAGGTCCGCCGGTGACGCAGTGCCGACGAACAGCGGGTGCACCCACAGCCGTAGCTCGTCCAGCAGCCCGTTCGCCAGCAGCGCGAAGGTCACCGGCCCGAAGCCGTACTGCACGATGTCCTGGCCGGGTTGCTCCTTCAGCCGGCTGATCTCGCCCACTACGTCCTCGCTGATCACGGTGGTGTTGGCCCACTCCGGATCGCGAAGTGTCGTGGACACGACGTACTTGGCCATCGTGTTGATGCGGTCGCTGTACGGGTCGCCGGAGCGACCCATCCAGACCGGCGCGAACCCCGCATAGGTGTGGCGGCCCATCAGCACCGCATCGCAGGCCATCAACAGATCGGTCTGCACCGTGGTGCCGGTGCCGTCGGACTCGATGCCGTTGGACGGCCAGTCCTGCGGGTTCTGGATGACGCCGTCGAGCGAGATGTAGGTGGAATTGATGATGCGGCGCATGTCGAGCTCCTTATTCGGTGTTGACTTCGCTGTCCGTGTTCGACAGGTCCGACCCTGACAGGAACCGGTACTAGTAATAAGGTCCAGATCGATGGCCGAAATCAGGACCAATTCCGGATTGCTGGTCGTGCTGCAGCGAGACGGGCGCGATCCGCTGCACCGGCAGGTAGAGACGTCGATCCGGAACTCGATCCGGGCCGGACAGCTGCAACTCGGGGCAGTACTTCCGCCTACCCGCGTGCTCGCCGCCGATCTCGGCGTCTCTCGTGGCGTGATCGTCGAGGCCTACCAACAGCTCAGCGCCGAGGGGTACCTGATCAGCCGGGTCGGCGGGCACACCCAGGTGGCCATCGGAGCACCGCCGGCTGCGCCGGCCGAGGCGGTTCCGGTTGAGGGCCGCGCACAGATCGACTTCAGTTACGGCCGCGCGGATGTCTCGAACTTTCCGCGGGCCGCGTGGGCACGCTCGATCCGCCGGGCGCTCACCCTCGCCCCGAACGATGTGTTCAGCTATCTGAGTGGCAGCGGGGTACTGCAACTGCGGGTGGCCCTCGCCGACTACCTGAACCGGGTACGCGGCACGTCGGCTCGTCCCGAGCATGTCGTGATCTGCACCGGGTACGCGCAAGGCATCGCACTCGTGATCCAGGTTCTCGCCGCGCGCGGGGCCAAACGACTCGCGGTCGAGGATCCGTCCTCCGGCGACGACGCGCTGCCGGCAGCCCGAGAGATCGGCCTCGAGGTGATCGGCATCCCGGTCGACCACGACGGCATCCGCGTCGACCTGCTCGAGCAGTCCGATGCCGACGCGGTCATCCTGACGCCGTCACATCAATGGCCGACCGGGGCGGTGCTGTCCGCAGAGAACCGCGCTGCTGTCCTGCGCTGGGCGGCGACGCGCGACGCGCTTGTCGTTGAGGACGACTACGACGCCGAGTACCGCTACGACCGCACGCCGATCGGCGCGATGCAGGGCCTGGCACCCAATCACGTGATCTACGCAGGCTCGGCGAGCAAGACGCTCGCCCCCGGGTTGCGTCTTGGCTGGCTGCTCGTGCCGCCGGCCCTGTCCGGGGCCATCGCCGATGCCAAGATCGCTGCCGATCGCGGCTCACCGGCCCTCGAACAGCTCGCCCTCGCCGACCTCATCACCCGCGGCGAGTTCGACCGGCATTTGCGCCGCATGCGTCCTGTGTACCGGCGTCGCCGCGACGCGCTGCTAGCGGCGTTGGCCTGGCGCCTGCCCGCATTGCGCCCGGCCGGTGTGTCCGCAGGCATGCACGCAGTCGCCTGGCTGCCGTCCGAACTCGATGAGGTAGCCGTGATCGGCGCAGCAGATCGCCTCGGGTTACGCGTGAACGGGGTGGCGCCCTATCGCGTTTCGAACCCCGGCGAGCCGGGGCTGATCTTCGGCTTCGCCACGTTGAGCGAAGCAACGATCGGTGAAGGGATCGACCTGCTGGCGCGCGCGATCGACGAGCTCTAGCGTTGGCGGCGGGTCAGATGCCAGGGAAGGTCGACCGGAGCTCGTCCAGGCTGACGCCATCGGCAACGGCAGCCGCGGGCGTGTGCGCCGGGTCGAGGCGGCCGTAGACCAACCGGATGAACGCCTCGGCGGGCAGTTGCAGCCGCCCGTCACCGTCGTCCCCGCCGGCGTCGGTCGGTGACAACCGCGCGCCGTCGCTGTCGATGTCGAGGTGGAATGCACGTTCGGGGTCGGTCGTGGTGACGTGCACGCGCCGCGGGCTCGTCGCCGGCTTACCGGCACGGTCAACGATGCCGGCCACCGCGTCGATGAGCAGTCGGGTCGCGGCTGCCGAGACCCGCGCATGCGCGTCGAGCGCGACCACGATGTCCCACGTGTGCAGCGCATGCTCACCGAGGCGCATCTGCAGCAACCCGGTCAGGTTCTGCTCCGAGCCGAACATGTCCAGGCGCCACTGCTGCTGTTCGTCAGCGCTGAGCGTGTCCAGTCGATCGAGGAATGCAGCGTCGGCGATGACTGCATCAGCAGCCTGCGCGGTCGCGGTCTTCGCATTCCACTGATCCCACACCGGACCGAACGCATCGGCTCCCGGCGCCGGGGTGTGTGCCACGCCGGCCTCGAGGAAAAGGGCGAAGATCTCGGCACCCGAACCGAGGTGTGACGCGACTTGTGCGATCGTCCATCCGTCGTCGTACGACGGCGCGGCGACCTGCTCAGGGTCGAGTGGCGAGAGCGCCGCGACCAACCGGTCATGCGAATCGTCAAGTGCCGCTCGCAGGTCGTCGAAGCTGGGCTGCTCTGCAGGTCGTGTCACAAACGTGACGCTAGCAGAACCGGGGATCACCCCCCATTTCGATACTGTGCGAATGTGCCCGCTGCCTCGAGGTCGAACGTCGCACTGCGCGCCGACGCTGCACGCAACCGGCAGACGATCATCGACTCCGCTCGTCGGCTTTACTGCCTGGGTGGCCTCGACACCCCGTTGGACGAGATCGCGCGGACCGCGGGCGTGGGCAACGCGACCGTCTACCGGCACTTTCCGACTCGGTGCCTACTTGTCGCTGCAGCGTTCGCAGATACCCTTCGGCGCGTCCTCGACGCAGTTGATCGTGCACTCGCGAACCCCGATCCCTGGGCGGGTTTCGCCGAGCACGTCCGGTTCCTATGCAGAATGCAGGCCGACGACCGCGGGCTCGCCGATCTGCTCACTACGGCGATCGCGGGCGCACCCGAACTGGAACAGCTTCGCCGCCGCGCGTATCGCGCGTTCGTCCGCCTCGCCGAGCGTGCAAGGTCAGCCGGCGCGCTTCGTGCCGACTTCACGCCCGAAGACATCGTGCTGCTGTTGATGGCCAACGCCGGCGTGGTGCACCGCACTGCCGACACCGCGCCCAACGCGTGGCAACGGTTCATCGATCTAGCGCTGGACGGCCTGCGCGCCGAGGCCGCGACGCCGGCGGCCGGCTCGCCGTGCGCCGCAGCCGTTCGTCGGGCCATGCGACAGCGTGGTGACGAATTCGGCCTGGGTTGATCTGCCGGAACTGATCGAACAGAACACGCCTTCGCACACAGCCCGACGACGCATGCCCATCCTCATACTTGCCTTCCGCGCGACGAATCCATCAAATCGGGAACCGATCACGTCCGGTTTGCCGAATTGGTGGAAGTAGTCGGGCTGGGATCGTCCTGGTCAGGAGGAAGGAGATCAGATGAAGAAGTCATTTCGCTGGGCAGTGCCGGTGGCGGCCCTCGGCATTGCTGGATTGGGCTTGGCTCTGCCCAACAGCGCATCGGCGGCCTCGAACAGCTACCAGGCAAATCTCAAAGCGATCAACCATGTCACCGGCTCGGGTGACTTCATGATGACGCTGAATGGCAGCACTGCCACGATCACCGAACACGTCAATGGCCTCGCCGCGAAGTTCAACAATGCTGCGTACCCGCACGTGCAGCACATTCACATCGGCGGCAAGGGCCAGTGCCCCACAACGGCGGCCGACACCAACGGCGACGGCGTCATCAGCACGACTGAGGGTGGTCCCGCGTATGGCGGGATCGGCACGACGCTCTCGACATCGGGCGACACAAGCCCCAAGGCCGGCACGACCCTGACGGTGGCACCTAGTGGTGGCAGCTTCACCTACAGCCGGACCTTCCAGCTCGACAACGCCACGCTGACCGCGGTCAAGGGCGGCACGGCGGTCATCGTCGTGCACGGTCTCGATCCGGCCACATTGACCAAGAAGGCTCAGGGCGAGAAGAGCGACCTCGTGCCTTCCCTGCCGCTCGCAGCAACGTCGCCCGCATTGTGCGGCGTGCTAACCGCATCGCAGATGTCGACCGTCCCCGGTGGCGCTCCGCAGACCGGCGGAGGCAGCACCTCTGGCGTCGAGGACGAGTCCTTGCTCCTGCTCGGTGGCGGCCTGCTCGTCGCAGCCGGTGGCGCGTTTGCGCTTCGTCGTCGCGTCTCCCGCGAGAGCTGATCGAGCGAGTATTTCGATCTCATGAGCAGCCACGCCCGCCGCGCACGCATTCTTGGTGCGGCGGGCGTGCTGCTGCTCGTAGCCGCGGCGATCGCACTGATCGTCGGGTGGCGAGCCCAGCGGCACGCACCGAGTCCGCCGGCGTCGGCGGCCAGCCCGGTCAACGTGATCCCGAAATCGGGATCACCCGATCGACCAAGTCGCGCTGCCAAGCACGACGGGCCTGGACCCGCACCGGCAACGCGCGGACCCATCATCGCCCGCTCAGTACCCGTTCATCTTGACATCCCGGCGATCGGCGTCTCTTCGACGGTGCAACAACTTGGCCTCGAACCGGATGGTTCGGTGCAGGTTCCGCCGCTCGGTCGTGATTCGCACGCCGGGTGGTACAAGAAGTCGCCTACGCCCGGTCAGCTCGGCCCGTCGATCCTGCTCGGGCACATCGATTCAGCCGCGTACGGGCCGGGTGTCTTCTTCCGCCTCGGCGATCTTCGTCAACGTGACCGGGTGATGGTGACGTTGGCCGATCACACGGTGGCCGTCTTCGAGATCGAGCGTGTCGCCGAGTACCCGAAAGCGCACTTTCCGACCTTGCAGGTTTACCGAAACCTCGATCACGCCGGACTTCGGCTGATCACCTGTGGCGGCAAATTCGATCCGAGCGTGAGCAGTTACGAGGACAACGTCGTCGTTTACGCATCGATGATCTCGTCGCACAAGAGCGCGCACAACTAACGCTGCTGATGCAAGAACACAGCTTTGAACTGGAGTCTGATGACTACTCGATCACGTGGCCTTGCACTGCTTGCATCGTGCGCCGTACTCGTTGCCGGCTGTGCCCACTCGATGTCAGCAAACAACGCCGGGGACGCGACGCCCGGCGCGCAGATGACGCCCGGCATGAAAATGACTCCCGGCATGGTGATGCCCGACGGCAACACCATGGGCGCGTCGGCGGCGCCGCGGATGGTCTCGAAGAGCGGGCCGTCGGCGGCCGCAAAGATGATCTGCTCGAACGAGGTGCGCGGTGATGTCAGCCAGGTCTTGGCGCTGAAGACGGTGCCACGCCCAACCGCACGATGGGCCGACCACGTCTACACGTGCGCATACCGGTTGCCGATGGGCACGTTCGTGCTGTCCGTGACCGAGTCAAACAATCCAGACGCAGCACAGAATTTCGCCATGGGACTGCGGAGCGCGCTCGGCGAGACCCACAGCCTCGCCGGCCTCACGGCTACCGCTTTCTCCACACCACGTGGCCTGGTCGCACTGGTCAAGGACAGCGACACCTTGCAGGTCGATGCCTCCCGGCTGCCGCAGCAGTTCGGCACGCAGCAAGAGAAGCGCGCTGACTTCGCCTACGAAATCGCGTCCGACATCCTCGGCTGCTGGATCGGGGGCTGACGCAGTCAACGCGACGCTTCGCGTCGCCTGTACGTCGTTCGGGTCAGCACAGCCCAACCGGAGGCAAAAATGAATCGTTCATCATTGATCGGATCCGCGGCGTTACTCGCTGGCATCCTCACCGCGTGCAGCTCGGGGTCGGCACCATCGAGCAACTCGCCTAGCACACACGGATCGGCAATGGCCTCGCCGTCGCCGTCGATGGCTTCGAGCCCGATGCAGATGCCTGCGAACGCACCGATGATCACCATCAAGAACTTCATGTATGCCGTCACCGGGAAGATCCACCCCGGGCAGAAGATCATGGTGATGAACGAAGACAGCGAAGCGCATACCGTGACGGCTGACAGCGGGAACGCGTTCGATGTCGCGGTGCCGGCATCGTCAACCGCTACGGTCACCGCACCGATGAAGCCCGGTACGTACAAGTTCCACTGCAACATCCACTCGAACATGCACGGAGTGCTGACGGTCGGCTAGCAGTCTGGCTAGACAAGCGACGGGCGTGCGCGCACCCGATCTATGACGTGTCGGCGAAAGCGTTCCGGCGCCGGCAGTAAGCGATGCTCGGTCGACCAGGCGATGCCGATGTCCCGCGCCGCCGCTGGGTCGTCGATGGACAGGTACCGAACCGGCGCGCCGGTGGTGCGTGCATCATCGCGCGCCGCCGGCACGATGGCGACGCCGAGGCCAGCCCCGACGAAGCCCTCCACTGTCGGCAGGTCGTCTCCTTCGAACGCGATCACAGGCGTGAACCCGGCACGCTGGCACATCTGCTCGGTCGCGCCCCGAAGCGCGAAGGTCGGGCGCAGCATGACGAATCGTTCGTCGGACACCGCGGCGAGATCGATCAGCGACCGGTCTGACAGCGGATGGTCGCGCGGCACGGCCAGGCATAGTGGTTCGCTCAGCAGCGCACGCCAACGAAGTGTTGGATCGCTCGGACGCACCGTGGTGATCTCGAGATCCACGCTGCCCTGCGGCAGCCTCGATTCGTTCGTCTCGTCTCGAATCTGGTGCAGGTCGAACGCCACGGCTGGAAAGCGTTGCGCGAAGCTCGCGACGAGCCGCGGCACCAGCCACGTGCCTAGCGAGAGTTGAAAGGCGATGGAAACCGTTCCGCTGTCCGGCGACGACAGCTCGGCGATCGCTGCCAGCCCGTCGTCGAATTCGTGCAGCAACCGATCGACATGCCGCTTGAAGGCCGCGCCGCCGCGGGTCAGTCGCAGGGTGCGACCCGAGCGCCGCAACAGCGGCGTGCCGAGCTCGGTCTCGAGGCGCGCCAGCGCGCGCGACACGCCGGACTGAGTTACTCCTTCGATCTGGCTGACTTCGGTGACCGTCGTACCGTCGGCGACCTGCTGGAACCACCGAAGTGTCGCCACATCCACACATATGACGGTAGCGCATGTATTACTGGCGATCGTGTCATTGGACGCATCGGTGAGTCCGCAAGACACTGGTACTCGTGAAAACTCCTACCGCAACTGGCCGACTGGCCACCCTTCGCGCAGACCTGCGCGCCCGCCGCGCCGCCCGTACCGCACACAACGCCCTGGTGCGCGATCTGGCCGGCTTCACCTCACCCAGCGCGCGCGCCGAACTGTCGGCAATCCTGGCCCGGCACAGTGACGAGGATGCCGACGCGATCCGCACCATGGTCAACTTGACGAACGCCGCCTAGCCATCGCAGCCGGCGGCGCGGCGTCACCCCGCCTTGACCGCACGCCGCCACTTGTGCAGCACCGCTTCGGTATAGCCGTTCGGCTGTGCCGCGCCGTGCATGATCAACTCGGTCGCCGCCTGGAACGCCGGGCCGTCCTCGTTCCCGGTCAGCGGCCGGTAGGCCGGATCGCCAGCATTTTGCTTGTCGACGACGCCTGCCATGCGGCGCAGCGCATCGGTGATCTGCTCAGCGCTGACCACTCCGTGCGCCAGCCAGTTCGCGAGCAGTTGGCTGGAAATGCGCAGCGTCGCACGATCTTCCATCAGGGCAACCCCGGCGATGTCGGGAACCTTCGAACAACCGATGCCCTGATCCACCCAGCGCACGACATAGCCCAAAAGCGACTGAGCGTTGTTGTCCAGTTCGTGCGCGCGAGCGTCGGCGTCGACCTCGTCAGGATCGACGATCGGCAGCGTCAGCAGTTCCGGGATGCGGTCCGGCCTTGATGCGGCCAATTCGGCAGCGACGGCGTGCTGCGCGGCCTCGACGTCGACGAGGTGGTAGTGCAGTGCATGAAGGGTGGCCGCGCTCGGCGAGGGCACCCAGGCTGTCGTCGCGCCCGTACGTACCTGCGCAACCTTCTGCTCGAGCATGTCGGCCATCAGGTCCGGCATCGCCCACATGCCTTTGCCGATCTGCGCATGACCGGCCAGCCCGGCGCGCAAACCCACCTCGACGTTGTGCTTCTCATACGCCATGATCCACGGCTGGGTCTTCATGTCGCCCTTGCGCACGACGGGGCCGGCGACCATGGCGGTGTGGATCTCGTCGCCGGAGCGGTCGAGAAAACCGGTGTTGATGAAGATGACGCGATCGCCCGCCTCTCTGATTGCCGCGTGCAGGTTCAGGGTGGTGCGGCGCTCCTCGTCCATGATCCCGATCTTGAGTGTCTTGGCCGGCAGGCTGAGCAAGCCCTCAACGCGCTCGAACAATCGCACCGCGAAGGCCACCTCAGCGGGTCCGTGCATTTTTGGCTTGACGATGTAGACAGCGCCCGCGCTGCCGTTGGCGTGCGCAGCGCCTGCTTTCAGCCCCGGGATCGCGCAGAGCGCGGTCAGCGTTGCATCGAGCAACGTCTCGAAGATCTCCGCGCCCTCGGAGTCGAGAACGGCGTCTGTGCGCATGTGCGAGCCGACGTTGCGCACCAGCAGCAGCGCGCGTCCTGGCAGTGTCACCGGCGAGCCATCGGCACCGGTGAACTCGCGATTGTCATTGAGGCGGCGGACGAACGAATCACCGGCCTTCTCGACGCGCTCGGTCAGCGTGCCGCGGTTGAGGCCTAACCAGTTGCGGTAGCCGACCACCTTGTCCTCGGCGTCAACAGCGGCCACCGAGTCCTCGAAGTCGACGATCGTGGTCAGCGCGGCTTCGACCTGCACGTCGTTGATGCCGGCTGGGTCGAGCGACCCGACCCGCGACGTCGGGTCGATGAGCAACTCAATGTGCAGCCCGCGGTGCTCGATGAGCACGCTGTGCGGCTCTTGTGCCGAGCCGGTGAACCCGTGCAGTCGCGCCGGACCGGCGAGGGTTGTGCTCGCGCCGTCGGCCGTGGTCACCACGAGAGCTCCGTCAGCCACTGTGTAGCGCGTCGCGTCGGTGTGGCTGCCGCTCGTCAACGGCGCGACGTCGTCAAGCAAGCGCCGCACATACGCGACAACCCGCGCACCGCGCACCTCGTTGTAGCCGGCCGACGTGCGTTCCGCTCCACCGTCCTCGGGGATCGCGTCGGTGCCGTAGAGCGCATCGTAAAGCGATCCCCATCGCGCGTTTGCCGCGTTGAGAGCGAACCTGGCGTTGAGCACTGGGACGACGAGTTGCGGTCCGGCCAGCGTGGCGATCTCTGGATCCACGCCCGTTGTGGTCACCTGGAAGTCGTCCACCTCGGGCAGCAGATAGCCGATCTCGGTCAGGAACTCGCGCTGTGCGCCAAGATCGGATGGCTGGCCGGCATGCTCGCGGTGCCACTCGTCGATCTGGTGCTGCAGGCGATCACGTTCGGCCAGGAGGTCCCGGTTGGGTGCGGTCAGGTCGGCCACGATCGTGGCGAACCCGGCCCAGAACTGCTCCGCGGTCAGATCTGTGCTGGCCAGCGCGTCCTCGGCCACGAAGGTCGCGAGCTCGGTCGCAACCCGGAGGCTGCCGATGGTCGTGTATTCGGTCATGCCGCTCCATCCTCTGCCCGGAAAATCCGCGCCGGTATTGAGGATATTGAGTCCGGCGCATCGCACGCCGCGCTGGCTCCCGGTTTCGCCGGGACCGTATCGGGTAGCCCTTAGCCATGAGCACCGACCGCGTCGTCCATGCGGCGACGCCACGCCCGCACCTGTTGCGGATCTATCTGAACGACCATCTCGCCGGCGCTGCGGGCGGTACGGGCCTGGCGCGCCGCCTAGCTGAGTCGCACCAAGGCACGGCAGCCGGGACCGATCTCGTCAACCTGGCGCGCGATGTCGAGCAGGATCGCAACGCATTGCTCGAGATCATGCGCCAACTCGGCATCGTGCGCACCTACTACAAGGAGCAGGCCGCCACCCTTGCCGAGCGCGCTGGGCGGCTCAAGCTCAACGGCAGCCTGCTTCGTCGATCTCCGCTGTCGACCGTCATCGAGCTCGAGGCGATGGTGCTCGGCGTGACGGGGAAGAGATGCGGCTGGCTCTCGTTGCGCGAACTGGCCGAGTTCGACACGCGCCTGGACGCGGCACGACTGGCCACGCTCATCGAGCGCGCCGATCAGCAACTCGCGACCCTCGAGCGACTCCGTGTCCGCGCTGCGCGCGAGGCGCTCGCCGCATCCTGACTGGGGCCGAACCACGCCGGAGCTAGAGTGCAGATGGCCGCGCCGAAAACCGTGCCGAGCCGGACCCTGCCGGGGGCTCCGATGCGCCATCTGACCCGTTCTGTCATCTGTCCGGTCTGCAATAGCCCGGCCATCCTCGCCTTCGCCACCGCGGATCCCGCCGCGGACGGAGTTGACCCGAATCATTCGGCGTTGACGTGCCCGAACAACTGTCGCCCGACGATCGATCAGGTTGGTTCGCTCCTCAACGCCGATCATGACCCGCGCTGACCCTCGCAAGTAACGCATCACGATATCGGGTGTAATTCGCTCATCGACTTTCTTCGAATGTCGGGTATTGAGCTATTGTTTGGTGCTTTGAAGTCGCCCGCCCGTGACCATGGCTAGTCATATCTACCAAGAAATCGTTCTGGTACAATGACCTGCGCCCGCAACGAATGCATATTGCAGCTACCTGGAATAGTTAGCGATCCGATATAGGAGCAGACGCGTTGGTGGATTCAATCGAGAGA
>DASRSG010000159.1:0-7578 GCA_035656595.1 Jatrophihabitantaceae bacterium
AGCAGGACCTCGTCTCGTTCACCGGCTCGGCATCCACCGCGCAACGGCTGCGCGTCCACCCCACCGTCGTCGCCAACTCGGTGCGGTTCACCGCCGAGGCCGACTCGCTGAACTGCTCGATCCTCGGCCCTGATGCCGCGCCGGGCTCACCCGAGTTCGACCTCTACGTCAAACAGCTCGTCACCGAGATGACCGTCAAGGCCGGGCAGAAGTGCACAGCGATCCGGCGCGCACTCGTCCCGTCCCGCGTGGTTGACGACGTCATCGAGGCCGCGCGCGCACGGCTGGCGAAGGTGACCGTCGGCAACCCTGCCGACGAGTCGGTGCGCATGGGTGCGCTGGCCAGCCTCGAGCAGCGCGAAGAGGTCCGGCGTTCGCTCAAGGCGCTGCAGTCGGCGGGACGGGTCGTCTTCGGCGACCCCGAACACGTCGACGTAATGGGGGCCGATGCCGAACGCGGCGCGTTCCTGTCGCCGATCCTGCTTCGTGCCGATGGCGCGACGGCCGAAGAGGTGCATTCGGTCGAGGCGTTCGGCCCGGTGTCGACGGTGATCGGTTACCGAGATGCAGTCGACGTCATCGATCTCGCGGCGCGGGGACGGGGCAGCCTGGCCGGCTCGGTGGTCACCGGCGATGCCGAGTTCGCCCGCGAGGTCGTGCTGGGTGTCGCGCCGTGGCACGGCAGGCTGCTGGTGCTCGATCAGGACGACGCGGTCGAGTCGACCGGGCACGGGTCACCGCTGCCAATGCTCGTGCACGGCGGTCCGGGACGAGCCGGTGGCGGCGAGGAGCTCGGCGGCATCCGCGGCGTGCTGCACCACATGCAGCGCACCGCGATCCAGGCGAGCCCGCGCGTGCTCGGGGCGGTGACCAATCGCTGGGTGCAGGGCAGTTCGCGCGCCGAGGGTGAGCATCCGTTCCGCAAGTCGCTGGAGACCCTGCGCATCGGCGACAGCCTCGTTGCCGGTCCCCGCACGGTCACGATCGAGGATATCGAACACTTCGCGCAGTTCACCGGTGACACGTTCTACGCGCACATGGACGAAGGGGCGGCCGCCGCGAACCCGTTCTTCGACGGACGTGTCGCCCATGGCTACCTCATCGTGTCGTTCGCGGCCGGGTTGTTCGTGCAGCCCGACCCCGGTCCCGTGCTGGCCAACTACGGAATCGACAACCTGCGCTTCCTCAGTCCGGTGTATCCAGGCGACGAGCTCACCGTGACGCTCACGTGCAAGCAGATCAGCCCGCGCGAGGGCGAGTACGGCGAGGTGCGCTGGGACGCCAACGTCACCAAGCAGGACGGCACGACCGCAGCCCAATACGACGTGCTCACCATGGTGGCAAAGACATGGAGTGACCAATGACGGGACCAGATCGCGATGAGCGCTCGCGCGAAGAGCCCGCCGGCGCGCGAGGGTCAGCGAGCTTGCGCATGCATCTCGAGACGGCCCCGAGCGCAGCGAGCGAACCAGATCGAGATGCATATTCGGCGGATCTGGAACGGTACTTCGATGCGACGATCGAGCACGATCGGCGCATTGAACCGCGCGACTGGATGCCGGACGCGTACCGCAAGACGATGATCCGGCAGATCGCGCAGCACGCGCACTCAGAGATCATCGGCATGCAGCCCGAAGGCAACTGGATCACGCGGGCCCCGTCCTTGCGCCGTAAGGCGATTCTCATTGCGAAGGTGCAGGACGAGGCCGGTCACGGCATGTACCTGTACTCCGCCGCCGAGACGCTCGGCGCCGATCGTGCCGACCTGACCGACAAGCTGATCACCGGACGGCAGAAGTACTCGTCCATCTTCAACTACCCGACGCTGTCCTACGCCGATGTCGGGGTGATCGGCTGGCTCGTCGACGGCGCAGCGATCTGCAACCAGGTACCGCTGTGCCGGTCGTCCTACGGGCCGTACGCACGGGCGATGATCCGGATCTGCAAGGAGGAGTCGTTCCATCAGCGGCAGGGCTACGAATTGCTGATGACCATGATGCGCGGGACCGATGCGCAGCGCGCGATGGTGCAGGACGCGACGAACCGATTCTGGTGGCCCTCGCTGATGATGTTCGGCCCGCCGGACGAGCAGTCGCCGAACACCGCGCAGTCGATGGCGTGGGGGATCAAGCGGCACACCAATGACGAGCTGCGGCAGCGCTTCGTCGATATGAGCGTGCCGCAGGCCGACAAGCTCGGCGTCACGCTGCCCGACCCCGACCTGCGCTGGAACGAAGCGCGCGGACACTACGACTTCGGCGCGGTCGACTGGGACGAGTTCATGACGGTGGTGAAGGGCAACGGTCCGTGCAACACGCAGCGCATCGCGCACCGCAGGCGGGCGCATGACGACGGTGCCTGGGTCCGCGAAGCCGCCACAGCCCACGCTCAAAAGGCTCGGGCATGACGTTCACCGCAGAGGGCGGCCACGGCGCCGTCCCCACCACCGGAGTACCAACCGCCGCCGATCCCGAGATCGTGAAATCGGATTGGCCGCTGTACGAAGTGTTTCTTCGTGGCAAGCGCGGGTTGAACCATGTACATGTCGGCTCGCTGCATGCAGCCGACGCGGACATGGCGTTGCATCACGCGCGCGATCTGTACACCCGGCGCAACGAGGGTGTCAGCATCTGGGTGGTCGCCGCACGAGACATCACGGCAAGCAGCCCGGACGAGAAGGATCCGTTCTTCGCGCCGTCCGGTGACAAGGTGTACCGGCACCCGACCTTCTATCACATCCCCGCCGACGTCCCGCACATGTGATGAGCGACGACACGCCCTATGAGGGCCTCAACGAGGATTCCGACGACCACCGCTGGGCGTTCGGCACCGGCTTCACCGATCCGCTCCAAGGCATCGACACGACAGTGCCGGCCGGCCTCGATGCCGAGACGCTGGCGACCTACTGCCTGATGCTCGGCGACGACGCGCTGATCTACTCGCACCGCCTGCAGCAGTGGATGACCCGGATGCCCGAGCTCGAAGAGGAGACTGCGCTGGCCAACATCGCGCTCGACCTGCTCGGTCAGGCGCGCATGCTGCTCGCGCGCGCCGCAGGCATCGAAGGCACCACCGAAGATGCGCTGGCGTACTTCCGCGAGGAGCGCGAGTACCGCAACGTGCGCCTCGTCGAGCGGCTCGACGAAGACTTCGCCGAGCTCGTGGGCCGGCTGCTCATCTTCTCGAGCTGGCGGCTTGCGCTGTTCGACAAGCTCGCCGAGTCGCGCGATCCTGTCCTGTCCGCAATCGCGGCCAAGAGCGTCAAGGAACTCACCTATCACCGCGACTACGCCGCGCAATGGGTGGTCCGTCTCGGCGACGGCACGGAGCTGTCGCGCAAGAAGATGCAGGCCGCGCTCGAGACGATCTGGCCGTTGGTGGACGAGCTGTTCCAGACCTCGCTCGACCCGAGCATCGAGCCCCTCCTCGATCGCGGCGAGGTCGACATCGTCCTCGATACAGTCTTCGCCACGTCCACGCTCGATCGCCCCACGTTGCCGGCGGGCGCGGCGGTGGCCGGCCGCACCGGTCGCGACGGCGTGCACACCGAAGCTCTCGGCTACGTTCTCACTGAACTGCAAGCCATCGCCCGTCAGTACCCGGACGCGCAATGGTGAGTGCATACGAGGTCGCCGCAACGGTGCCCGATCCCGAGCTGCCGATGCTCACGTTGCACGATTTGGGCATCCTGCGCGATGTGTCCGAGGACGGCGACACCGTGATCGCCACGATCACGCCGACCTATTCCGGTTGCCCGGCGATGCGCGAGATCAGCGCAGACGTGCAGCACCGATTGCATGCCGCCGGATTCGCCAAGGTCACCGTGCGCATGCAGCTCGCGCCGGCGTGGAGCAGCGATTGGATCACCGCTGCGGGACGCCGCAAACTCGCCACTGCCGGCATCGCGCCGCCCAGCGCCGTCGCGCCTCGCACCCGACCGATTCCGCTCACACTCGGCCAGCGCCCCGCAGTCGCCTGCCCGCGTTGCGGTTCGCCGCGCACCACCCGGACGGCTGCCTTCAGCGCCACAGCCTGCAAGTCGTTGCACCGCTGCGATGCCTGCTGCGAACCGTTCGAACAGGTCAAGGCGATCTGATGCGCACTGACTTCCACCGGCTCACCGTCGCGCGTATCGACCCGTTGACCGACGACTCGGCCGCCGTCACCTTCCGCGTGCCAGCTGAACTGGATGGGGCATTCGCCTTCGCACCCGGGCAATCGCTTACCGTCAAGCGCGGCGAGGATCGGCGCTCGTACTCGATCTGCGCACCGGTCGGGCGCGCGCTGCGCATCGGTGTGCGCGAGGTCCCGGGCGGTGCGGTGTCGAGTTGGCTGGTGCGCGAGCTACGCGCTGGTGACGAGATCGACGTGCAGGTGCCCAGCGGGTCGTTCTCTCCCGACCTGACCGCGGCGGGGCACCATGTGCTCATCGCCGCCGGTTCCGGCATCACGCCGATGATGTCGATCGCCGCGTCGGTGCTTGCCGCACACGCCGAGTCGACCGTCACGCTGTTCTACGGCAACCGGCGCAGCGACTCGGTGATGTTTGCCGACGAGGTGGCTGATCTGAAGGATGCCTATCCGGCTCGGATGCAGCTGGTGCACGTGCTCAGCCGCGAGCCGCAAGAGGTCGATCTGTTCAACGGCAGGTTGGACGAGGCGAAGCTGCGCGAGCTGCTTGCGGTCACCGTTGACGTCGACTCTGTCGATCACTGTTGGCTGTGTGGTCCATTCGGGATGGTCAGCGCCGCACTCGACGTGCTCACTGACCTCGGTGTGCCGCGTGAGCGGGTCCATCGCGAGCTTTTCTACGTCGAAACGGAACCGCCGGCCGAGGTGCACCACACTGACGCGCCGCCCGGGCCGGGTGCCGAGGTCGTGGTCATCCTCGACGGGCGCAGCAGCACCGTGACCGTCGCTGCAGACACCTCGATCCTCGACGCCGCGCAGAGGGTCCGTCCCGATCTTCCGTTCGCGTGCAAGGGCGGCGTGTGCGGCACGTGCCGGGCACGGGTGACATCCGGAGACGTGCGCATGCGACGCAACTACGCTCTTGAGCAGGACGAGGTCGACGCCGGCTACGTGCTGACCTGCCAGTCGTTGCCCACGTCCGAGCAGGTGACTGTCGACTACGACGCGTAGGAGCGATTGCATGCCGCAGCGGCGCAGGGTTGCCGTGCTTGCCAGTCCGCATCCGCGGCGTCGCATCTTCACCGACGCGGTGTGGCAGCAATTCACCGCCGCGTACGACGTGGTCGATCTGACCGACACTCCTGATCGGTTGGACGAGCTGCTGCCCGATCTGTTCGCGATCGTGGGCCAGCCCGATCTGCCCCGCGCGCGGCTCGACCACGCGTCCAGTCTGCGCGCGCTGCTCAACGTCGAGGGCAACTTCTATCCCAACGTCGACTACGACGCGTGCTTCGAGCGCGGCATCGCGGTGCTCGGCTGTGGACCGGCCTACGCAGACGCGGTCGCCGAGTTTGCGCTAGGACTCGCACTCGACCTCGCACGCGGCATCTCGCGCGAGGACCGCGCTTTCCGTGCGGGGCGGGAAAGCTATGTGGCCAGCGGCAACGCCGACGCGGTGCTGCTGCGCGGCGCCGACATCGGGCTAATCGGTTTCGGCAACCTCGGCCGGGCCCTGTTGCCCCTGCTCGAACCGTTCCGTCCGTCCGTTCGGGTGTTCGATCCCTGGTTGCCCGATGACGTGCTCGCGCGCGCCGGCACGACGCCGACGGCGCTGCCGGACCTGCTCGCCGTGAGCCAGTTCGTGTTCGTGCTGGCGACGGTTACCGCTGAGACCGAAGGGCTGCTCGGCGCGACGGAGTTCGAAGCGATGCGCGATCATGCGCGCGTGGTGCTCGTCAGCCGCGCGCCGGTCGTCGACTTCGACGCACTGCTCGATCGGGTAGCAGCCGGGCGGATCACAGCGGCGGTCGACGTCTGGCCCGACGAGCCGATGCCGGCCGATCACCGGGCGCGCGGCATGGAGGGGTTGGTGGTGTCACCGCACCGGGCCGGGGGCATCCCGCAGGCGTTCTCGCAGATCGGCGCGATGGTGCTCGACGATCTGAAGTTGATCGAACGCGGACTGCCACCCGTGCGGATGCAGGTTGCCGCGCGTGAACTGGTCGGCCGCTACCGGAATCGCCCTGTCACGTGACCGTGTTGCCGTGCCGGGGGATCCTGTTCGACTGCGACGGCGTGCTGGTCGACTCGGACGAAAGTGTCATGACCGCGTGGGGTCGATGGGCCGACGATCTCGGCCTCGATCGCGATTCGGTGACGTCGATCGTGCACGGCCGGCGATCCGAGGACAGCGTCGCGGAGCTGTTGCCCGAGCCGCAGTGGGCCGAGGCGATCGAGCTCATCGACAAGTACGAGATCGAGGATGCCGCATCGGTCCGGGCGATCCCCGGGGCGGTCGAGCTTGTAAACTCCATGCCGGCCGGGTTGTGGGCCGTGGTGACGTCCGGGACGTACGAGCTGGCTACGGCACGGCTGCGTGCCGCAGGATTCGCACTGCCCGCAGTACTGGTCACGGCCGAGGACGTGTCGCGGGGCAAGCCTGATCCGGAGGGCTACCTCGCTGCGGCAGCCCGGCTTGGGCTGACTCCGGCTGACGCCCTCGTGCTCGAGGACGCGCAGGCCGGGATCGATGCCGGCCGAGCCGCTGGCGTGAGCGCGGTGGTCGGAGTCGGCCGCGAGGATCTGCACGCCGACGTCCTGGTGTCCGACCTGACCGCCGTGCGTTGGATCGATGCCGGGCTGGCCGTCACGACCGTCTAGTGGTGATGCGGGGTCCAGTGCGCACTTCAGCTTCGAAGTATCTCTCGATCCGGTTGGTCGTCCTGCCGTGCTTACGGATGTACTCCCCCCGCGGTCGCGCCGCGGTTGGTCGAAAAAATCTTCGAAGTGGTCTGGCTGAGTCCTAAAAGTGTCGTACGCCTGTTCTAATGTTCGGGTCGTGGCGGACGGTGATGTGATCGGCGAGTCGATGGCCTTGGTGGCCGGGGCGCTGGCGCAGATCCGGGCCGGGTTCGACATGTTGCTCGAGGTTGAGCTGGCCCCGTTGACCGCGCCGCAGATCACGGCGGTGATCGGGGAGCTGGAGGTGGAGTGCCGGCGTCGGGAGGCGGTGGATCAGCGGTTGATCGCGCAGGTCGGTGAGCGCAACATTGCCGGCGATTACGGCGCGACCAGCACGCTGGCTCTGCTGGTCGACCTGTTGCGCATCTCCCCGCGCGAGGCCAAGGCGCGGGTGGCGCGGGCGCGGGACATGGGTCCGCGCCGTGTGCTGTCGACCGGCGAAGTGTTGGCGCCGATCCTGCCGCTGATCGCCGCGGCGCAACGTGACGGGTCGATCTCGGCCGAACACGCCAGCGTGATCAGCCGCGCGATCGAGGCGATCCCCGACCGGCTGGCTGCCCAGTTCACGAGCTTGGTGGAGGCGACGCTGGTCGACCAGGCGCGGCACCTGGACCCGGCCCGGGTGGCTCGGGCCGGGCAACTGCTGCTGGCCCGCATCGATCAGGACGGTGTCGAACCGCGCGAAGAAGAACACCAGCGCCGCCG
>DASRSG010000160.1:0-6625 GCA_035656595.1 Jatrophihabitantaceae bacterium
CCCGCACCACCAGAGGAGTTAGCAATGGCCCCGACCGATGTCGCTGACGTTCGAGACGCAGCGAAAGACACCGCCACCACCGCGATGGACAACGTCCGCGCGCAAGCGGCGAGCGCCGGCGAGACCTTGAGCGCCGTGGTCGCGTCCGCCCTGGATACCGCCACGAAGGAAGGCAAGAAGGCCAAGAAGCGCGCCAAGGCACGCGCGCGTGAACTGGCCGACGATGCCGCGAAGTCGGCGTCGAAATCGGCCCGCAAGGCTCGCAAGCGCGCTGAGAAGACCGCGCAGAAGGGCAGCAAGCGGGCCAAGAAGCGCGCACGTGACCTGAGCGTTGCCGTGCAAGAGAAGGCCGGCCGCAAGCCGAAGCGCAGCCGCAAGGGTCTGGTGCTGGGCGGCGTCGCGCTGGGCGGCGTCGCGATCGCCACGGTGGTCAGCCGGAAGAAGGCCGAATCCCAGCCGCCGGCCCAGGTGCCGCCGTCAGAATTTCCGAGCGACGGCGCGCGCAACCAGTAGCGCAACAAGCGCGGCCGGATCGTTGCGCTGGGTGTGCACGATGACCATCGTGCGCCCGGCGGCGAACACGCACGCCCAGTCCCGCCCGCGATCCGGACCGAAGAACTCGGTGCGGTAGAGCACACCGTCTACGCCGGGCACGAAGTTCTTGCGTCCCATCGCGTCGCGCCCGGCCTTCCCGGTGAGCACCATCGCGTTGTAGGCGGCGGTCGCGCTCTTGAATCGTCGCGGGACGATGTCGGTGATCGCCTCGAACGGTGGCGCCCAGAAGTAGAACCGGCAGCCGACCGGATTGAGCCGGGTGAGGATCGTCGTGCGATAGACGTGATTTCCCTCGATATCGGCCAGGTTGCGGTTCGGGTTGTCCTCGGGCGTCGAGGCAATGTACGGGCATGGTTTCTCGACCTCGCCCGGCGCCGGGTGAGCACCGGCCGGCAGCGGCGCAACCGTGGCCGCCGGAGCCGGGGTGAAGTTCGAGGTGGGCGACGGCGCGCGACGAGCGAGCGTGATCGTTCGAGTGCGGGTGATCGGCACCGGGGTCGAGGGCGCCGAAGTAGGTGTCTCGGTACAACCACAGAACATCGCCGCAGCCAGCGCAATCGCTGCGGCGGCGTGCTTCAACGCGGACGTCCGACTGCCACTCGCGCCGCGCGGTCGGCAAGGTCGTCGTCGAGCGGCGCGAGCTCGTCATCGCGTCCCTGACGGCGCAGCGCGCGGCGGATCAGGCCGTCGGCGAACTGCGCGCTCTTGGCGAGCACCGGACCGTGCAAGTAGGTGCCGATGATGTTGTCGCGCACGGCGCCCTCGGTGCGGTCCTTGCCGTTGTTGCCCCGTCCGGCCTGGGTGGTGCCAAGGGGGCGTACACCTGGTCCGAGCTCGGTCATGCCGCTGTGGTTCTCGTAGCCGACCAGCCGACCCGTGTCAGGAGTGTCGACGAAGTTGTTACCGATCAGACGCTCGTGTTGGCCGCGGGTGATCACGTCAAGCACGCCGACACCTTTGATGTGCCGGCCCTCCTGGGTGATGAACTCGTGGCCGAGCATCTGATAGGTGCCGCAGATCGTCAGCATCACCACGCCGTCGTCGGCCATCGCCCGCAGGTCGGCGCCGCGCGCCGCGAAGTCGGCGCCGATGTCACCTTGCGCAGCGTCCTGACCACCGCCGCCGAGCAGGATGTCGGCGTCGTGCGGCAGCGGGTCACCAATATTGATCGCAACCACGCGCACGTCGAACCCGCGCCACTGCAATCGTCTCTTGAGCACGATGACGTTGCCGGTGTCGCCGTAGATGTTCATCTCGCGCGGGTACAGGTGGACGAGAGTGATCACGAGATCTCCTGACCGATGCGAAGCAGCACCGCGTGCAGTTCCCACATAGCGGTGTAGGTGCTGAACACGACCACGGTGCTGCCGACCTCGACCGCGGCGACCGCGAGGCGCACCGCCTTCTCCGGATCCGGCTCGACCTCCGCGGTGTCGACCTCGTCGTAGCGCAGCCGCAACGCCATGTCCGCGGCGCGCGTGCCCGAGGTCGAGATCCGCGCCGGATGCGGGGCGAGGGCGGCAAAGTCGACGTCCCACAACCAGGACACGTCGCGCCCGTCGGCATAGTCGTCGTTGATCACGATGACCACGCCGGCGGCCGGTGTGTTGTCGAGGGTGCGTAGCGTCTGCCGGAACCCGGCCGGGTTCTTCACCAGTTGCAGCACGACCTGTCGGCCGTCGACGGTGAAGCGCTGCCCGCGTCCGAAGGCCGGTGAGACGTCCGCCAACCCAGCCGCCACCGTTTCGGCGTCGAGGCCGAAGGTGAGCGCGAGCGCGGCAGCACCGGTCGCATTCTGCGCGTTGTGCGGACCCTCTGCGCGTAGCTCGAGGTCATGCTCGGTGCCGTCGATGCATATGCGCAGCCGTTGGTCGGCACCGCCGGGCAGGCGGAGCAACTGCGCACTAGTGACCTGGTCGGCATAATGCACCGGGCCGCCGTAGAGCTCCTCGTCGGTCGGGAACATCTCACGCAGATCAGCTGCGACGCCGTAGTACGACACGGCAGCTGTGGTGCGGGTCGCGAGAGCTGCAACGCGCTCGTCATCACGGTTGAGCACGACGTGGCCCGTCGTTGCGGCCGCGACCTTGCCAAGCAGGCCGGCTGTCGTATCGATCTCGCCGAAGCGATCGAGCTGGTCGCGCATGACATTGAGCAGCAACGCGCGACGTGGCGGCACAGCTGCGACGAAGCGCACCGCCCACGCCTCGTCAAGCTCGAAAACCGCTACGTCATAAGGTAACCGTCCCGTCCAGGTGGCGCTCTCGACGGTCGCGGTGATGGCGCCGCGGACGAAGTTGCTGCCGGTGTCGTTGGTCAGCACGCGGTAGTGCCGACGCAGGATCGTGGCCACCATCTTCGTCGTGGTCGTCTTGCCATTAGTGCCGGTGACGACCACGACACCCTCAGGCAGCCTCGCCATCGCACGCGCGAGGTAGCGCGGGACGAGTTTCTCGACGACCAGGCCGGGCAGCGCGTTGCCGCGCCGGCCGAGCAGTCGAAGTGCGGCGAGAGTGGTCTTGCCGAGCCAAACGGCGAGCAGATTCTCGGCGCGGCCCAGCATGGCTCCAGGCTACAGACGCGGCGGGCTCCGATTTCGTGATCATGCGCGATGCCCGGCCCTGGCCGGCCGCTCTGCATGATCAGCTCACGCAGCCGAGACGGTTCTGGTGCCGACCCGTCACCGGCACGCGATCTCGGGCTGTGACGCTGCGAGGGATGAGAGCCCTCGCCGCCGCCGCGCTCCTGCTGCTGTGCGCGTGCACGTCGGCGGCGCGGAAGTCTCCCGGCGCGCTGTCGTCCCCGGCGAGGTCGCCGTCGACATCGGCGGCTGCGGCGCCCAGTTACGTCGCCGTCCCCGGACCGGTCGGGTTGGCCGCGCTGGCCGGGCGGGTCTGGGCCGTATCGGCCCGGGACGGCACGGTCGTGGCTATCGACCCGGCCACGGGAAAGATCACCGAGCGCGTGCACGTGGGCTCCTCGCCGTTGCGTGCCGTCGCCGACGGACACCTGCTCTGGGTGTCGGTGTTCGGCGCGGGTCGGCTCGTCGCGGTTGACCCGTCGACCGGGAAGGTCGTGCGCCGGGTAGTCGTGCCCGGTCAGCCGGAGGGCTTGGCGACCGGGTTCGGGTCTATCTGGGTCGTCCGGCAGCGCGCCCGCAGGCTCACGCGCGTCTCGCCGGCCGGGCGAGTCGGACCCAGCTATCGGTTGGGACGCGAACCCAGGCTGGTCACCGCGACCGACCAGTACCTCATCGTCAGCGACTTCGGCGGCGGAACGCTGACCCGAATCGACCCGAGCAGCGGCAAGACCGCGACCTCGGCACGGCTGTGCAACGGCCCGCAGGGCCTCGCATCGTCCGGGACGACGGTGTGGGTGGCGTGCACGACGCAGGGCGTCGTCCTGGCCGTCGACGAGCGCACGCTGCAGGTCACCGGCCGGCTGGCCGTCGCGCACGAGCCAGACGCCGTGCGGGTCTACGGCGGGCGGGTGTATGTCGTCGCCACGCTCGGCCCGACCCTGCACGAGCTGGCCGACGATCCGCGGCATCCCGCGCTGCTGCGCTCCCGCAAGCTCGGCGAGGCGTTCATGCTGCACGATCAGGCCAACGTCGATCTCGTGCTGGCCGCAGGATCGGTCCTGGTGACGTCGTTCGGCCAGGGCCGGGTCTACCGCACCGCCAACTGAGCCGGCGCCGGCGGGCGGGGGTCAGGAATTGATTGCTTGCATCGTTCGCGTCGCGAGCAGACGGGTACGCAGGTAGGGCAGCAGCGTCTCGGCGTAGGTCAGTGTCAGGTGGTGCTCGTCGCGATACACCTCGACGTTCCCGACGATGGGATTGCACTCGCGGGCACAGATCAGGTCGTCCATATCGATAAGGTCGACCTCGCCGTTCATTTGCGCGGCAGCTTGCACGAGCGGCGTGTCCGGCTTTATCGCCTTGCTTGCGGCGATCGCGCAATCGCTCGCCTTGGCCCCCGGCGTCGACAGACAGTCCGGCACGTTAGCACCAGGTTCGGGCGTGTCTCGGATCGCAACGACACCGATGCCGGCTGCCTTGAGCTGGCGCCAGTAGGTGACCATCCCATCGGCGATCTGCTTGTTCGCGGTGGCATCAGCCTTGTGGTGCGAAGGCGTGGACAGCACGGCGCGGGAACTAGTGATCACCAGATCCGGCTGGTACTTGGTCAGCATGTCGTGCAGGGCCAGCTGGCCCCAGGTGTGGCACGTCGGGTATGCGGTGCTGGTGCTGCGCATGAACATCAGCGTGGCCGACCACGGGCATTCGGCGTGCAGTTCGGTGATGAGCTCCCAGTGCTGCTCGCTCGCGATGCGGTTGAGGTCTCCGCGCCACTGGCCGAGCACCGAATCGCCGACGAGGGCGACCCGCAGCCGAGGACTGGTCGTGTCTCCGGTGATGCACGTGCGTGGTTGTGTCTGCGGAATCGTCGCTTGACATCGCGTGTCGTCGGTCATGTCGGTCGCCGCGTCCACGATCGGCGGCTCAACCGGTGCCGTGAGCACGTTGTGCGCGTCGCCGGCCAGCACCGCGCCGCCCGGGTGGCGGGCATCGAGGTTCTTCAGGTGATACGGCGCCGGCGGGCTGTAGAGCGCTACCACCGCGACGGGCACGAGGACGGCCAGTGCCGTGGCCAGCGAGCGGCGCGGGTACTTGGCGATCCGCGGCGCCAGCCGGATCGGGTCCTCGACGAAGCGCTTGGTCAACCACGAGGCGAGGATGCCGGCGGCAAGGATCGCCGGTCCGTCCAGCAGGCCGATGCCGTTGCCGGAGCGGTACTTCCACAACACGATCATTGGCCAGTGCCAGAGATACAGCGAGTAGGAGATGTCGCCGACGAACACGGCCGGCCGCAGCGACGTGAGCCAGGCTGGACCCCATCGCGCGGTCGGCGCGCCGCACGCCAGCATCAGCACCGCGCCGCCGACCGGCACCACCGCAATGGTGCCGGGAAATGCCGAAGCGCCGCTGAGGGCGAAGGCCGACCAGATGATCAGGGCCAGGCCGAGCCAGGCCAACCACCCCTGGCGAGCGATGATCCCGCTCAGCCGGTGCTGGACGAGCGCCAGCAGTCCGCCGGCGCCAAGTTCCCAGATGCGGGTCGTCGTGACGAAATAGGCGGCCGCTGGGTTGGTCGCGGTCTCATGCGCCGAATACGCCAGCGACGCTATGACGATCGCCGCCGCGAGCCCGATTACCAGCAAGCGCCCGGCCCGCCGGTTCCACCGCCACGCCACCACGGCCGCCAGCACGAACAGCAGCGGCCAGAACAGGTAGAACTGTTCCTCGATCGAGAGTGACCAGAAGTGCTGGACCGGTGTGGGCGCGTCCTCGGCAGTCAGGTAGTTCGTCGAGGTGTGGACGAGCACCCAGTTCTGGAAGTACAGCGCGCTGGCCCGGATCTGCTCAGCCGTAGCGGGTAGCCGGGTGGTCGGCAGGATGAATCTCGACGCGATCCAGGTGGCAAGCAGGACCAGAGCTGCGGCCGGCAACAGCCGGCGCGCACGCCGTCCCCAGAATTCCAACAGCCGGATCCGGCCGGTGCGCGCGTATCCAGCCGCGAGATGGGCGGTGATGAGGTACCCGGAGATGACGAAGAAGACATCAACGCCGACAAAGCCGCCGGGTAGCCACGACGGATACAGGTGGTAGATGACCACCAAAAGGACGGCCAGGGCACGCATGCCCTGGATGTCAGGCCGGAAGTCGCGACCGGAGGGAGCCTGCGTGCTGGCACGGTCGACGCGATGCGTCCCGACCGATTTGACTTGGCTCACGACCCCCCAAGGATCTGAATTGATTCGCCGCCCGATCGCGCAGCCCAGCGGCCGCGCCAGGCGTCCAACGTCGAATAATTCTACGTGGCGCCGGTCGAGATGCCGAAACGGCGAGCTTCAGAGTGTGGAGACGAGGCGACTCGAACGCCCAACCCCCGCCTTGCAAAGGCGGTCCGACGACCGTTGGCTGACGCTTGCTAGCCGTGGACCCCCGGCGCTTCTTGACCTACGGACCGTTGATCGCGTTGGTTAGCAGGCACCGGCCGTGGTCGTC
>DASRSG010000161.1:0-7894 GCA_035656595.1 Jatrophihabitantaceae bacterium
CCGGCGCGCCCGTACAGCGGCTGCTCGATACCCCGTTCATCCGCACGCTCGGCAATCCGCTGATCGGGCCGGCCCTCGTGCCGTTGCTTTCCGTCGCGCTGTTCTTCGGCCCGCTACCCGGCTGGGCGATCAATGTCCGTGCGATCGGCTGGATCGAGGAGCTGGTGGTCGTTGCGATCGGCGCCCTGATCGTGCTGCCGCTTGCCGGCGTCGGCGCACCGCGTAGCTCGCTCGCGGTCGGTCTGTCGCTCGCGATCGGATCCTTCGAACTCGTCCTCGACGCGGTGCCCGGAATTGCCCTGCGCCTGCACCGCACGCTGTCGACGTCCTACTTCGACTTTCGGTCGGTGCACTCATGGACGCCGGCGGCCGTCCATGACCAGCAGATCGCCGGATCGGTGTTGTGGTGCGTGGCTGAGCTGCTCGACCTGCCGTTCTTGATTCTCGTCTACCGGCAGTGGCTCAAGGCCGACGCGCGCGATGCCGCCGACGTCGATGCCGTGCTCGAGGCTGAACGGATCGCGCGCGGTGAGGACGAACCTCCCGCTGAGAGTGCGCACGGACCGACCGACGCGCCCTGGTGGCTCACCGATCCGACGATGCGGGACCGGCTGCGCCGGCCACACTGAACTTCCAGTCGCCGCCATCCGAGCGGCTCAACTCGTGGATCGCGACTGAGAACTCGGTCGGTATCGGTCGGTAGACGTGCGGGAACTGCTCGCCTGATTCGTAACAGTCCTCGACCACGACATCGAGCCCGGCCGGATCGACCTCGACGACGATGAGGTCGGGTTCGTCGCGGTAGAGCGCATTCGCAACGCGCGCGACCTGCGTTGCGAAGGAGAAGTGCACGAAACCGTCTTGCGCGAAGGTGGCCGGGATGTACTCGCCGGTCGCGGTGGCCTCAGCCCAGGTCTGCCGATCGACGACGTGAAAGATCTGCATCCGCATAGTGTGGCGTCATGAGATTCGATGAGTGGCGTGAGGTGGGCGACCGCATCTTCGTCCGCCGCCACACCAGCTTCGATCTCAACGTCGGGCTCGTCGTCGGCACAGATGCCTGCCTGGTGATCGACAGCCGGGAGAGCCAGCGAGCCGGCATGGAGCTTGCCCGCGCGATCCGCACGATCACGCCCGCGCCGTGGGCGGTGGTGAACACGCACGCGCACTACGACCACTTCCTCGGCAACGCGGCGTTCGCGCCCGCGCCGATCTGGGCACTCGACCGCTGCAAGGAGCGCATCGTCGCGAGCGGGCCGGCCCAGCTCGCGACGTTCGGCGACGGGGAGACGACGCTGGTGCCACCGACCGATACCTTCGCGCCGCCGTCGCACGATCTTGACGTCGGCGGGCGGCCGGTAGCGCTGCGCCACCTCGGTCGCGGGCACACCGACAACGACATCGTCGTCGGCGTCGATGACGTGATCTTCGCCGGAGACCTTGTCGAACAGGGCGCGCCGCCGTCCTTCGACGACGCCTATCCCGGCGAGTGGCCGGCCACCCTCGCGGCGCTACTGCCACTGTGCCGAGGCCCGGTCGTCCCCGGTCACGGCGACGTCGCCGACGCGACGTTCGTACGTGACCAGCAGGCGGTACTCGGCTCAGTCGCCCATCTCAGCCGCGAGGAGGCCGCGCACAGCCTGCGCGGCCTCCTCGGCTGAGCTCAGCTGCCGCCGGGGTTGAGCTTGACGGTGATCGGCTTGAAGTTCGCGCCGGTGGTGTCGAGTTTCATGCTCTTCAGGTTGGCCAGTGCCTTCTGCGTGAACTCGTTGGTGTAGGCCTCACCGGTCGGCTTGCCCTTGAGCACGGTCTTGCCGTCGGCGTTCTTGGTGTGCTCGGCGATGGTGACGGTGCGGTTCCATGCCGCCGTGTCCACCATGCCGATGCCCTGCGGCGAAGGCCAGATCAGCTTGTTCACCTCATTGGTCTGCCACAGCTGGTGGCTGGCGCCGAGCTTCGAGCCGGCCTGCACGACCATGTCGCGGCAGTCGGTCGGGTTCGACGCGCAGTAGATCCAGCCCTGGTAGCTGGCCGTGAGGAACTTGACCGTGGTGGCTTGGAACGCGGGATCCTTGAGCTTGGTCGTGTTGGCCCAGATGGAGTCCTGCAGCATCGCAGTGCCGTCGTCGTTCCAGTTGATCATGTTGAGATCGGAGGGCTGGTAGAGCTTGCCCGTGGCCGGGTTCTTCGCCTCGAGCACCTGCGCGTACTCGTTGTAGATCATCGCCTGGGCGGCATCGATGTCGCCGGCGAGGAACGCGTTCATGTCGAAATCCTGCTTGACGATCTTGACGTCCTTGCCCGGGTCTAGCCCGGCCTTCGTCATGCCGGCGAACAGTTCGTACTCGTTGCCGAAGCCCCAGTCACCGACCGTCTTGCCTTTGAGGTCGGTAACGGAGGTGATGTTGTTCTTCTTGAACGAGATTTGCAGCGTGCCCGAGCGCTGGAACACCTGGCCCACATCGGTGATGTTCGCGCCCGCCTCGCGCGACTGCAGCGCCTTGGGGACCCAGGCGATCGCGTAGTCGGCAGACCCGCCGTTATCGACGGTGAGCTGTGGCACGGTGTCGGTACCGGCCGGGACGATGTTCACGTTCAGGCCCTGCTGCTGGTAGAAGCCCTTCTTCAATGCCGCGATGTAGCCGGCGAACTGCGCCTGGGTGACCCACTGCAGTTGCAGGGTGACGTTCGTTGCCGGGCCGCTCGGCGTCGTGCCACCGCCGGCGGGCGCGGTCGAGCCGGCCGGAGGCGGTGCCGAACCGGCCGGCGTGGTCGAACCGCCGCTCCCTCCGGTGCCGCTGCTGCTGCATGCGGCCAGCGCGATGCCCGCTACAGCGGCGGCCGCGGCCGCTACCCACTTGCGGTTGAGCCTTTTCATCGTTTCCCCCTGTGTGTTGACGAGCTGTTGACGATCAGAACGGCGAGGTTGCGCGGCGGCCGACCACGACTCGTTCGAGCACGAGTGCGGCGATGTAGAAGATCAGGCCAAGAGCTACGGCGCCTATTACGGCCGCCCACGCTGCCGGGTAATCGCTGGCGCCGACCGAGTCGGTGATCTGCGAGCCAAGGCCGTCGGCCAACCCGCCGAAGTATTCGCTGACTACCGCGGCGATCACCGCCAGCGATGACGCGATGCGCAGCCCGGTGAAGAAGTATGGCATCGCGCCCGGGATGCGGATGGTGCGCAACACCGCGGTGCCCGATGCCGCATAGCTCTGCATCAGTTCGCGATGCACCGGTGCGAGCCGCGACAGCCCGCGCAAGACATTGATGAAGATCGGGACGAACGCGCTGATTGCCACGACCTCGCGGCGCGGCAGCGTCGACAGCGGCGAGTACATGTTGTTGAGCAAGGGGGCGAGCGCAACGATCGGCATTGCGGCCAGTGCTGCCACCAACGGCGTGATCGTGCCGCCGAGCACCGGCACGCGCACGGCAAGCGCCGCGAGCAGCACGCCTAGTACCGCGCCGACGAGCAGTCCGACCAGAGCGTTCAGCCCGCTGTGACCCGCCGCGGAGACGATCCTCGAATGCCCGTCGACCGCCGATGACCAGATGTCGCTCGGCGCAGGCAGGACGAACGAACTGATGTCGGCAGCGCGCACGAACAACTGCCATCCCGCCACGAAGAGCACGCCGAAGATGATCGGCGGAAGTAGGTTCGCGGTGGCGCGACGCGTCAGGTTCATAGCGCGCCCTGGGCACGTTCGATGTCGGCGACGACTGCGCCTGTCGCCGCAATCGGCTTGCCGCGCAGCGCCTCGCGCACCTGGGTGATCGCGGCGTAGAACTGCGGCGCCTCGCGGGTGTCGTCGGTGCGGTCACCGAGCGAGACGGGAATGACCTCGGTGATCCGGCCCGGGCGCGGCGACATGACCACGACCCGGTCGGACAGGAACACCGCTTCCGGGATCGAGTGCGTGACGAACACCACGGCGGCCTGGGTTTCGCCGGCGATGCGCACGAGTTCGTTCTGCATGCGCTCGCGAGTCATCTCGTCGAGTGCGCCGAACGGTTCGTCCATCAGCAACAAGGCCGGGCGCTCGGCCAGGGCGCGCGCGATCGCGACCCGCTGCTGCATGCCCCCGGACAGCTGTGGCGGGCGCTGGCCGGCGAACTCGGAGAGGCCAACCAGCTCGAGCAGCTCCAGCGCGCGATCCTTGCGCTTGGCGCGGTCGACACCGTGCAGTTCGAGAGGCAGTTCGATGTTCGCCTGCACCGTGCGCCAGTCAAGCAACCCGGCTTGTTGGAACGCGAACCCGTAGTCCTGGTCGAGCCGCGCCCTTCGCGCAGGCTTGCCGTTCACCACTACCTGGCCGCTCGTCGGCGGCAGCAGGTCGCCGATCACCCGCAGCAGCGTCGACTTGCCACACCCGGACGGGCCGATGAGTGACACGAACTCGCCGCGCTCGATCCTCAGGTTGATGTCTTCGAGCGCGACGACCGATCCGCGGCGCACCGCGAACGTCTTGTGCACACCGGTCAGGTCGACCGCCGCGCTGCGCTCCTGCCCCGCATCAGCGTCGCTCATCGACTGCCCACTCCCCGGTGGTAGCGCCACAGCGCCAGATCGAACACGGTGACGATGGCCGCGGCGACGAGTCCGAGCACGGCGGCGCCGATCACCGCGGCGTACACGCGCGACGGATCGCCGGTCGCCTGCTGCGAGTAGGTCAGGATCAGCCGCCCGATCCCGCCGTCCAGCCCGACCGAGATCTCGGCGACGATGCTGCCGACTACCGATGCAGCGGCGGCGAGCCGCAGGGCGGGGACGAGGAACGGCACCGCCGCGGGCAACTTGAGCCGGATCAGCGTCTTCCACCACCCTGCTGCCGCGCACCGGAAATACTCGCTGTGCACCGCGCTGGGCGATTTCAGGCCGCGGGTCATGCCGACCGCGACGGGGAAGAAGGCAAGGTACGCAGCGATCACCGCGACCGACATCCAGGTATGCCACTTGAACGACCCGATCGACGAGCCCTGCCCCCACTTCGACACGAGCGGTGCGAGCGCGATCAACGGCACCGTCTGGCTGAGCACGACGTAGGGCAGCAATGCTCGTTCGAAGATGGCCAGCCGATCCATGAGCAGCGCCAGCAAGAAGCCAACCATCACGCCGATCGCGAACCCGACCGCCGCCCAGCGCAACGTGTGCGTTGCGGCGGTGATGACCGAGTCGAGCACCGACCTGGTCGGGCCGAAGGTGATCGCGCCACCTACCTCGGGAGCTCCGAACGCGTGCCAGATGGTGGACAGCTGCGGCATCGATGCGTCGGTCGTGCGCGGCAGGATGCGGGTACCGAAGAGCTTCACGCCGTCGGCCGGTGCCCACGCCTTGTAGCCCTCCCAGATCGCGCCGAGCACGGCCACACCGAGCAGCACGAGCACAGCTCGTCCGAGCCAGCGGCCCCATCGTGCAGACATCAGGCTTTGGCTGCCACGCGCGTGTTGACCGTAGGCATCACGCGCTCGCCGTATGCCGAGAGCGTGACGTCCTTCGCGTCGTGCTGCAGGTAGAGCGCGAACTGGTCGACGCCGAGGTCGCGCAGTTCCTCGAGGCGTTCCACCTGGCGCTCGGCCGGGCCGAGCAAGCAGAACCGGTCGATCACCTCGTCCGGAACGAAATCGGTGTGCTCGTTGCCGGCCTTGCCGTGCGAGTTGTAGTCATAGCCCTGCCGTCCGGCGATGTACTCGCTCAGCGCCTTCGGCACCGCGGCACCGTCGGCTCCGTACCGGCCGACGATGTCGGCGACGTGGTTACCGACCATGCCACCGAACCAGCGGCACTGCGTGCGGGCCCGCTCCATGCCGGCCTCGGACCCATCTGTCACGTACGCCGGCGCGGCGACGCAGATCGTCACCGACGCTGGATCACGCCCCGCGTCAGCAGCCGCCTTGCGAACTGCCGCGATCGACCACGCGGTGATGTCCGGATCGGCGAGCTGCAGGATGAACCCGTCCGCGATCTCACCGGTCAGCGCGAGCGCCTTCGGGCCGTACGCAGCGATCCAGATCGGCAACCGCGACGACGCACCCCACGGGAAGCGGAGCAGATTGCCCTTGTACGAAGCCTGTTCCCCGTTCGCCAGCGGGCGGATCACCTCGATCGCCTCGCGCAACGTCGCGAGCGTGACCGGCTTGCCGTTGATCACGCGTACCGCCGAGTCGCCGCGCCCGATGCCGCACACCGTGCGGTTGCCGAACATATCGTTGAGCGTCGCGAACAGCGATGCGGTCACTGTCCAGTCGCGCGTAGCCGGGTTGGTGACCATCGGCCCCACCGTGACGCGATGCGTCGCGGACAGGATCTGGCTGTAGACGACGAACGGTTCCTGCCACAACAGGTGCGAGTCGAACGTCCACACGTGCGTGAACCCGTACTGCTCGGCCTGCCGCGCGAGCTCGACGACCCGCCAGGCCGGCGGGTCGTTCTGCAGGACGACTCCGAAATCCATCAGATGAGGTTCTGCGAGAGCTGGCGCTTGACGAACTGGCCGTGCGACTTCGAGCCGATGTAGCCGGTGTCGTCCTTGATCACGGTGCCCCGTGAGATGACGGTGTCGACGTGGCCGTCGATCTCCCAGCCCTCCCAGGCCGAGTAGTCCATGTTCATGTGATGCGTCTTTTCGAGACCGATCGAGGTGTGCCCGTTCGGGTCGTAGACAACGATATCGGCGTCCGCCCCAGGAGCGATCACGCCCTTCTTGCCGTACAGGCCGAACATGCGCGCCGGGGTGGTGCAGCAGACGTCGACCCACCGCTCGAGGCTGATCCGGCCGTCCTTGACGCCTTGGTAGAGCAGGTCCATGCGGTGCTCGACCGAGCCGATGCCGTTCGGGATCTTCGCGAAGTTGCCGATACCCAGCTCCTTCTGATCCTTCATGCAGAACGGGCAATGATCGGTCGAGACGGTCGTGACGTCGCCGGTACGGATGTACTTCCACAACTCGTCCTGGTGACCCTCCGCGCGAGCGCGCAGCGGTGTCGAGCAGACCCATTTCGCGCCCTCGAAGCCAGGTGCGCCGAGGTTCTCTTCCAGCGATAGGTACAAGTACTGCGGGCAGGTTTCGCCGAACACGTTCTGCCCGGCGTTGCGTGCCTCGGCGATCCGCGCGAGGGCCTGCTTGGCCGACACGTGCACCACGTAGAGCGGTGCGCCGGTCATGTCGGCGAGCATCACTGCGCGGTGGGTGGCTTCCTGCTCGGTCTGCCACGGCCGGGTGACCCCGTGAAAGTACGGATCGGTGTCGCCACGCTCGATAGCCTGCTGCACGAGCACGTCGATGGCCGAGCCGTTCTCGGCGTGCATCATGATCAGCCCGCCGTTGCCGGCTGCCGTCTGCATGGCGCGCACGATCTGCCCGTCGCTCGACAGGAAGACTCCGGGGTAGGCCATGAACAGCTTGAAGCTGGTGATGCCCTCACCGATCAGCTCGTCCATCGCCTTGAGCGACTCGTCGTCGACCTCGCCGATGATCTGGTGGAACCCGTAGTCGATCGCGCAGTTGCCGCCGGCCTTCTCGTGCCAGAGCGCAACCTGGTCCTGAACGCGCTGACCGTGCGCCTGCACCACGAAATCGATGATCGTCGTGGTGCCGCCCCATGCTGCCGCGCGCGTACCGGTCTCGAACGTGTCGCTCGCGAAGGTGCCGCCGAACGGCATCTCCATGTGCGTGTGGCCGTCGATGCCGCCCGGGATCACATATTTCCCGCTCGCGTCGATCGTCGAGGCCGGATTGAACACACCGCCGGCACCCGGGGCCACGACGGCGAGGATCGTCTCGCCGTCCACCACCACGTCAGCCGGCGACGACCCGGTCGAGGACACCACCGTGCCGCCGGCGATCAGCGTGGTCATTACGGCATCACCGTGCGCTGGTAGGACTCCGGGCGC
>DASRSG010000162.1:0-22685 GCA_035656595.1 Jatrophihabitantaceae bacterium
GACCGCCGAGGGGCAGAAGGCATCGCTGATTCTGTCCGCTGAAGGTCAGCGTCAGTCGGTGATCCTGGCCGCCGAGGCTGAGCGGCAGTCGCGCATCCTGCGCGCAGAGGGTGACCGGGCCGCGCGCTATCTCACCGCACAGGGCCAGGCCAAGGCGATCGAGACGACCTTCGGCGCGATCCACGCGGCCAAGCCCGACCCGGCGCTGCTCGCGTACCAGTACCTGCAGACCCTGCCGCAGATCGCGCAGGGCGACGCCAACAAGATGTGGATCGTGCCGAGCGAGTTCAGCAAGGCGCTGGACGGACTGTCTCGCCTGGCCGGCGGTGGCGACGATGACAAGCCATCGTGGCTCAACCAGACCGGGACCGACCCGAGTGACGGCGAGAAGCTGGACACCTCGGACTGGTTCGAGTCGAACGTGACGCCGGCATCCCAGCAGCCCGAGGCGACGAACCTGCGTGCCTCAGACGCGGACCCTGACTCGCTCGAAGCGCGGTCGCTGCTGCCCGACGGTCCCGGCGGGTCACCGATGCCTTCGGTGCCGCCCCTGTCGAAGGCGATCGAAGAGGCTTCCACCACGCCGGACCCACCGGCGCCCGAGCAGCAGCAGTAGCAGCGCTCAGAACATCGTTGCGTTCCACGGGCGCAGCGCGGTGCCGAACATCGCGTCGGCACGCGCGACCGCACCCGCAGTGAGTTCCTCGATGCCGCCGGCCACCGATAGCCCGCGCAGCGAGTGATCGCCCAGATAGATCGAGGCGAGCGCACGTTGCGGCAGGCGCAGGTCTGGTGCGTCCGACGTCGGCGCACACTCGGCTCCGGTTGCATCTGCGTCGAGCGCGAACCGGCCGGCGGCGTAGCCGCCGAGATCGTCGTCGATCACGTCGAGGACCACCCGTCCCGGCGTCGCATACCCGCGGGCCGACAGCGCGGCCGGCACGTCGAGCAGCCGCACCCAGGTGTCGTCGCCGCAGTACTCCTGCTTGAGTGCGCGGCCGTCGCCGAGTAGCCAGCGCACCGGCTCGTCCACCGAACGTCCGTGGATCTTGACCTCGCCGATCACGTCGAGTGCGGCGAGATAGGACCACAGGTTGCGGTACGCGGTGTCCGATCCGCTGACGAACTCGAGCACCCGGATCTCGGCGTATTCGCCGTTGAGCTCGAAGTCGCGGGTGACCTTCCAGGCGAGGAAGCCGTCCGGCTCGCCGTCGGTCTCGTGCAGGATCCAGGTGCCTTGCCCGCTGGCCATCCGCTCGTAGTTGTCGACGCCGAGGCGACGCGACCACCAGTCGCCCGGCCGGTCGACCTGACCGGCCCAACGTCGCCGGGCGTTGTCGAAGATTGCGGCGGCGTGCTTGCTGAGCTCCTCGGGTTCGACCTGGCGAAGGGTGCCGGCCGGATCCGGACGGACCGAAGCACCGACCCGTCGGGTGAACAGGGTGTAATCGGCGCCGCGGGTTGCCGGCGCGTAACCGAACCGGCCGTAGATCGGCCACTCAGCGGCGATGAGGACGGCCACCGGGTCACCTCGGTCGACTGCTTCCTGCAGCGACTCGGTGATCATCTTGGTGAGCAGCCCTTGCCGGCGATGGGTTGCCGCCACCGTCACCGCGGTGAGCGCGTCCGCGCTGATGTCGACTGTCGTGCCGGGTGCGCCAGGCACGGTCAAGGTGCGCGGGTCGGTGGCCAGTGTCGCGACCCAGCGGCCGCGGTCCTGGACGCCCCATGTGTGGTCGGCCAACCAGTCGCGGCGCCACCGCTCGACGTGGCGGCGGAAGTCGTCGTCCCATGGCGAGCCCAGCAACGTCGTGACGAGCGCGGCCATCCAGGGTTCGCATTCCTCGACCGGTACGGGGTGCACGAGCTCCATGGCGCAGACGATGCCAGCGCTGGGCTCGCACGTCACGCCAATATGCCGATCAGATCCAGCTGATGTGCGGTGCCAGGTAGATGTAGCCGACAAAGCTGAACGAGTCGAGCAGGGTGTGCGCGATGACCAGCGGCAGCACGCGACGGGTGCGCTGGAACCACCAGCCGAAGATCAGTCCCATGACGAAGTTCCCGGCGAACCCACCGATGCCCTGGTACAGGTGGTAACTGCCGCGCAGCAGCGCTGATGCAGCCAGCGCGCGCTGGTTGGTCCATCCGAGCTGGCGCAGCCGGGTGAGCATGAAGCCGACAACGACGACCTCTTCGGCCAGCCCGTTCTGGAATGCCGATGCGAGCAGGTACGGAATCCGGTACCAGACGTCGGGGAAGTTGACGACGTCCAGCGAGGCGTTGACGCCGGCCTGATGCGCCGCGTAGACCAGCGCGAGACCGGGGATGCCGATCAGCGCGAGAAAACCGACGCCTTGCGGGAACTCGCGCCGCCAGCGCTGCAGGTCGAAGCCGATGCCGAAGCCGGTACCCGCCGCGCGGGCGAGCAGTACCAGCGCGAGTAACGGGGGAGCGAGCCCGTGCAAGAGATCGGCGAGGTCATCGAGCAGGTCCAGCCACGGGTAGGTGGTGTGTGCGCCGCTGACGACCGTCGTCGTGGTGGCGCCGATGCCGCCCCGTACCGTCCATTCGGCGCGGACGAAGGACAGGAGCGCGTAGATCCCCGACATGAGCAGCGAGACACCGAGAACGGTGAGCAGTTCGAGCCCGTAGTGCTCACGCGGCGGCTTCGACGGCTCGGGAGGTGCCGCGGCGTTGCTACCAGCCGTGTCGGGCGGAGCGTCGGCCCCGATCGTCTGCTCGATCGCGTCGCTCACAGCCCGATTGTGCCCGACGATGGTTAGGCGGTTCCCAGGCGCGAGCGCACGTCGTTGCAGGCGATGCACGTCTGCTCGGGGATGACACCGAGGCGCATCAAGCGGCCGAAGATCCAGCAGCCGATGCAGACGGCGAACACTGACTCGAGCGTGGCGGCGACGAGGATCATCGCCAGCAGCACCTGCGCGGCACCGACCAGCCCGAACCCGACGCCGAGTAATGCCGCGCCGACCGAGAGCGTCGCCCCGATCGCCTGGGCGAACCGCTTCGGCGGTCCCGGCACGGGACGCACCTCGCCAAGCCGCGGCGCGACCACGCGCGTGGCCAGCTGCCCCAGCGGACTGAGCTTCGGACCGGTCGCCACGCGAGCGAGGAATCCGTACGCGAGCGGGACGGTCATCCAGATCCAGCCGTCCAGGCCGGCGAGGGTCAGGACGAGCGTCAGCACGCAGACCAGGGCCACGCCGGCAGCGACCGTGCGCGCCGCCTTCTCATTGACCGGATTGGGGAAGCCGAACACCCCGCCAACTCTACTGAACGAGTGGGAATTCAGCGCGGTGAGAGGACGAGCGTCTGTGCCGTGGCACCGACCTGGCCACGCAGATCCGAGATCGTCGCTCGGGCCAGCGCCGAGCCGTGTCCGCCGAGCGTCGTGCGGGCATCGATGAGAACCCAGTCGCCCTCGACCGGACGGGCCAGGTGCACATCGAGATCGACGTTGACGAACGACCAGGCGCTCCAGTCCAGCTCAGCGGAGATGCCACTGGCCGAATCGCCGACGAGAGCGACCCGCTGCAGGCCGCTGAGCGGCTCGCCGTCGATGAGCCCGCGTCGGGGGCGCGCCCAGACCAGGCCGGGGCCGGGGGTGTGCAATGACCCCGAAACGGCCTGCCACTCGATGGAGCTGCCGTACGGGAATTCGGCGCCGATCCCGGGCAGCCCGTGCGGCGGTGCCTCCGGTTCGGCGAGCGGCGCGCTGATCGTGGCCGTGTCGAGGTCGCGGACCAGCCAGACCCGGCCCTGCAGGCACGTTCGGTCGGCCGCCGAGAGGGTCGCCTCGACAAGAACTGCGGTGCGCGCGCTGCGCACGACGCGAGCTTCGACCTCTACTTCAGCTACTGGAACTGGCCCGACGAACTCCACCGCGAGTCGCACCGCGTGCAGGTCGCTGCGTTGGCTCGCCTCGGCCGCCCGCTCGCTGGCACGCACCAGCAGCGCGCTCGGCGGTCCGCCGTGTTGCAGCCCGGGGGCCCAGGGGCCACCCGTCGCCGGGTCCGCGGAGTAACGGCCTCCGGAGGGCTGTTCGTCGAGAATCGTGAAGTAAGCACTGGTCACTCACAGCAAGTTACTGGTGGCTCTTGCACCGATCATGGCGGGCATGGATTACACTGTGTGGAGAAGGGGCGAGCGGCACATCCCTCCCGTGCCGCCGCCCCTTCCTCATGCCCCCAGCAGATCATTGTGGGCCGGCCGTGCGCTACAGATCACGTGCCCGCGACGAATCCAAACCACGTCCGACGACGAAGAGATCAGGGAATAGATCTCCGAGTGGAGGACGGACCGACGTGACCGGACGCAAGATCGCGGTGGTGGGCAGCGGCGTTGCCGGCCTCACCGCTGCGCACGTGCTGCAAGCTGCCAGCGACGTCACGCTCTTCGAGTCGAGCGATCGTTTGGGCGGCCACGCGGACACGCACGAGGTCTCGGCCGCCGGACGAATGCTGTCGATCGACACCGGCTTCATCGTGCACAACCGGCGGACCTATCCCACCCTGCTGCGCCTATTCGACGAACTCGGCGTCACGACGCAGGAATCGGATATGAGCATGTCCATCTCGTGCGGTGGATGCGGGCTCGAGTACGCAGGCGGACGCGGGCTGTCGGGGTTGCTGCCATCACGCCGCGCGGTCAGCAATCCGCGATATCTGCGCATGCTCACCGAGGTGGTTCGCTTTCACCGCCGCGCGCGTAGCTTGCTCGCGGGCAACGACGACAAGTGCACGCTCAGCGAGTTCATCAGTCGCCACCACTTCTCCGAATACTTCGTCGGCCACTTCGTGACGCCGCTGGTAGCCGCAGTGTGGTCCACCGCGCCGACCCGCACCGGGGATTACCCGGCGCGCTACCTGTTCAGTTTCCTGCAGAACCACGGCATGTTGCAGGTCACCGGATCGCCGGCTTGGTACACCGTCGTAGGTGGCTCCGCGCGTTACGTCGAGAAGGTCGCAAAGGGCCTGACCACCGTGCAGGTCTCGACCCCGGTGCGCGCATTGCGGCGTCTCGACAGTGGCGTCGAGATTCGCACCGACGACGACTTCGTAGCGCGCTTCGACGGCGTGGTGCTCGCCACCCACCCGCATCAGGCGCTCGACCTGTTGACCGCGCCAACACAGCTGCAACGCGACCTGCTCGGCGCACTGGACTTCACGCTCAACCCCACGGTGCTGCACACCGATTCGAGCGTGTTGCCCAGCGCGCCGCGGGCCCAGGCATCCTGGAATTATGCGATGCCATCGTGCAGTTCATTGCCGACAGCAGTGCAGCTGAGCTACAACATGAATCGCCTGCAACGCCTCGACGAGATCGGCGCTGACCGCCCCTACGTCGTCACTCTCAACGGCGACGATCGCATCGACCCGGCAACCATCATCGACCGCATGCAGTACGAGCACCCGGTGTATACGAGTGATTCGGTGGCTGCCCGCCAGCGGCTGCCCGAGCTCAACGACGATGTCGTCGCGTTCGCCGGCGCCTACCAAGGCTGGGGATTCCATGAAGACGGCGCGCGCTCCGGCGTCGACGCCGCTGCCAGCCTGGGTGTGTCCTGGTGAGCGGCACGCTGTTCGAGATCGACATCGCGCACGTACGCGCCGAACCGGTACGGCACGACGTCCGGCATCGCAGCTACCAGTGGTTCGTGGATGTCGACGATCTGCCGAGCTTGCCGCGCGGGCTGCGCTGGCTGGCCCGGTTCGAGTCCGCCGACCATGTCGGCGACCCCACCCGGACGCTGCGCGAGAACATCGACGCGTACCTGGCCGACAACGGCATCGACCTGCATGGCGGGCAGATCACGATGCTGGCCAACGCACGAAGTGTCGGCTACGTCTTCAACCCGTTGTCACTGTTCTGGTGCCATGACCCGGCGGGCCAGGTTGTGTGCGTCGTCGCCGAGGTGCACAACACCTACGGCCAACGTCATCGCTACTTGCTGCGCACCGACGAGAGCGGGCGAGTCGATACCGAGAAACGCTTCTACGTCTCACCGTTCTATCCGGTCGACGGGTACTACCGGATGAGCCTGCCCGAACCGACCGACCGACTCGCCGTCACCATAACCTTGCATCGGCCGGAGCGGAAACCGTTCACTGCATCTGTTCGCGGCGTCGCGATCGACGCAACTACGCGCGCCGTCGTCGCCACCGCACTGCGCCATCCCGTCGAAAGCTGGCTGGTCCGCACTCTCATCACCGCGCACGGCATTCGCTTGTGGCGCAAAGGCTTGCCGGTGCAGCCACGGTCGCCGCACCCGTCCCACCCGGAGGTTCCCATGTCGAAATCTGTCGCCGGCCAACTCGCCGATCTGCTGCGCGCCGTCGCCGGCCTCGACCTGCCCGTGCGCTTGCGTGCGTGGGACGGCAGCGAAGCCGGCCCGCAGGATGCTCCTGTGCTCGTGATCAGGTCACGCCGCGCGTTGCGACGCATGCTGTGGGCGCCGGGCGAGCTCGGCCTCGCCCGCGCATACGTCACCGGTGACATCGACGTCGAGGGCGATCTGGCTGACGGCTTCCGGCGCGCGTGGCAACTCGCGCGGTCAAGACCGACGCCCGGGGTGTCGTTGAGCGCAGCCGGAAGGTTGCGGGCCGCCCTGGCTGCGGCGCGCCTCGGCGCGGTCGGCACACCGCCGCGCCCGCCGGCGACCGAGGCCCGATTGACTGGACGGCTGCACACAAAGCTTCGCGATCGGGCCGCGATTGCGCACCACTACGACCTGTCCAATGACTTCTACGCCTTGCTGCTGGACGAGACGATGGCGTACTCGTCGGCGTACTTTACCGACCCGGCCATGAGCCTTGCCGACGCACAGCGGGCCAAGCTCGATCTGATCTGCCGCAAGCTGGAACTCAAGCCCGGCATGCGGTTGCTCGATGTTGGCTGCGGCTGGGGCTCGCTGATTCTGCATGCCGCCGAGCACTTCGGCGTCCATGCCACCGGCGTCACCCTGTCAGAACAGCAGCGCGACTTCATCGCCAAGCGGGTAGCCGACCGGGGTCTGTCCGATCGTGTCGAGGTGCGCCTGCAGGACTACCGCGAGCTTGCCGGATCCGGCGACGCCTTCGACGCGGTGAGTTCGATCGAAATGGGCGAGCACGTGGGTGAGGGCCAGTACCCGACCTACGCCGGCATCCTCAACCAGATGCTCAGACCGGGCGGCCGGTTGCTGTTGCAGCAGATGTCCCGGCACGAGGGAACGGCACCTGGCGGTGGCGCGTTCATCGAGGCCTACATCGCGCCAGACATGCACATGCGACCGATGTCGCAGACCCTTGCGCACCTCGAGCGGGCCGGCTTCGAAGTGCGTGCGGTCGAGGCGATGCGCGAGCACTACGTCGTGACCGTGCAGCACTGGATCGACACGCTCGAGCAGCGCTGGCCGGACTTCGTCGCCCTGGTCGGCGAAGAGGTCGCGCGGGTATGGCGGCTCTACCTCATCGGCGGTGCGTTGAGCTTCGATGAGGGACGGATGGGCGTCGACCAGATCCTCGCCCGTAAGCCATCGCCGTGAGCGACGCTTGCGGAGCGAACCAGAGGCATCGGGCTTGGCCAGCTTGTCGAGCGCAGCGAGACACGCTGTGAGTCTTGACTGGTCGGCTTTCGCTGCGTCGCTCGCGTGGTCTGGCGCGGGCGTCGTCGTCGTTCTGATCGTCACCTTCGTGTCTGCCAAGCTGGCCGGGCGGCACAACGTGATCGACACCGCGTGGGGTGTGCTGTTCTGCGCAGTCGCGGTCGCGTCGTTCGCCGGATCGAGCGGGCACGGCGACGGGCTGCGCCGCTGGCTGCTGCTGGCTCTGCCGCTGACCTGGGGCCTTCGGCTTGCCCAGCATGTCGGACGTCGCTCGGTCGGTAAGGGCGAAGATCCACGCTACGACCAGCTGCTTTCGAAGGCGAAGGGCAACCGCGATCTGTACGCGTTGCGCTCGGTGTACCTGCTCCAAGGAGTTCTCGCGCTGCTGATCGCTGCACCGATCCTGGTCGGTACGTTCGAAGCCGCGCCGGTTGGCCTCATCGGCTGGATCGGTGTGCTCGTTTGGACCGTGGGCGTGTTCTTCGAAGCGGTGGGCGACGCGCAGATGGAACGCTGGCGCGCTGACCCTTCGCACAAAGGGCAGGTCATCGACGTCGGCCTGTGGCGCTACACCCGGCATCCGAACTACTTCGGTGACGCGTGCGTCTGGTGGGGGATCTTCCTGGTCGCGGCTGAGCGCTGGCCTGGTGTCGTGACCGTCCTGGCGCCGATTCTCATGACGCTCCTGCTGACCAAGGGCTCTGGAGCACGAATCCTCGAGAAGCACATGTCACAGCGCGTGGGCTGGGACGAATATGCCGCACGCACCAGCGGGTTCTTTCCGCTGCCACCCAAGAAGCGCGCTCAGGCGTAGTCGCCGCGCAGCACGCTCGTCCCGCTGTAGTCGTACGAACTCGCGTTGACCGGCTGCACGCTGACCTCTATGTCGGTGAAGCGCTGCAGAAGATCCGGTGGCACGGTAAGGGCGGCCGTCCCGTTCGCACCCAGCCAGCCAACCGGCTGCATCTGGGTACGCGCGGCATTGGTCAGCCACACTTCGTACCGCTTGCCGTTGAGTTGCGGCAAGCCGGCGGCATCGACGCGCATCTGGTCGCCCGAAGCCATCGTTGCCGTGGCCGCGGTGCTGCCCTTGTCGAACGCGGACAGTCGCACGGTGCGGGTCGAGGACGACGAGCCGCCGGTGCTGGCCAGATAGATGGCGCTGGCGCCGGCACCGACCACGACGACCGCAGCCGCCGCGACCAGGAGGTGACGCGTCTGGAACCGGTGTGGCACCTTGCGAGGTTCGGCGGCTTCCTTGCGCACCTGCGCGAACACTGCGGAGAGGTCTGGCAATGCCGGCCCATCGCCGGCGGCTTCGTCGCGTTCGGCCGCGAGGTCAGGCTCGTCGTCGTTTCGCTCGTCGAAGAGGTCGGCGACTAGGCCGGAGACGATCTCCGGCGCGAACCGCGCGGCGGAGGTGAGTGATGCGTGGGCGACAACCGCGGACACCAGCTCCTGCTGGCAGTCGACGCAGGTGCGCAGGTGTGCGGCCGCGGTAAGGACCTCGTCGCGGGTTGCCTCCCCGGTAAGCAGGCGAGGCAGGTCATTCGCGATGTGCTGACTCATCGACTCTCCTCCCGACCGCTCGCTGTGCTCGGGCCGGTCATCGAATCGATCCGCTCCTGACGTCGCGAATATTTCATCGTCTTCGCGCGAGCGCTCATCGTGGGGTACCTCGCGTGCTCTCGAGAAGGCCGGCCATTCGCTGAAGTCCGCGCGAGGTGCGCGTCTTGACCGTGCCGAGGGGGATGTCCAGCGCGAGTGCGATCTCGCTCTGCGTGTACTGCTCGAAGTAGGCGAGCTCGATCACCTTGCGCTGCGGCACCGGTAACTGATCCAGCGCAGTCCGCACCTCGTCGGCCCAGACGAGCCGCTCGGCGACCTCGCGTCCATCGTCGCCGACGATCTCGCGCATCGAATCCAGCGGGACTACGACGTCGCGTCGCTTGCGCAGATGGTCGATCGCACGCTTGCGTGCGATGCCGAGCACCCATCCCCGCAGGGACAGGGTCGGGTCGTAGCGCTCGTGCACCCGCCAGACCTCGTAGAAGACCCGCTGCAGGACGTCCTCGATGTCCGCGTGCGCGACATAGCGTGACAGATACGAGACGACGAGCGGCCCGAGGGTGCGATAGCACTCCTCGAGCGCCTCCGGTTCACCGTTGTTCAGCCGGAAGCCGATGTCATCCAGGGCAGGCTCCACAATGACGACTTCGTACCCGGAGGCGGCATCGGTTTCAACCTCCAGACGTGTGTTAAAACCTGCGGAGGCATGAAGTGGGCGCTTAGTCAGACTTGTCCAGATCCGGCAGGCGTGTAAGAGTCACACGTCACACCGGTGTCCTACCTGCCGCTCGCGGCCGGTAGCGCAATCGGCCCGGCCTGTGCGACACCCTGGGTGGCGCAGGCCGGGCCGTCCACGTCCAGGGCGATCGGCTTACCGCTTCTCGACCGGGACGAACGCGCGCTCGGCGGCACCGGTGTAAAGCTGGCGGGGGCGGCCGATCTTCGTCTGCGGGTCGTTGATCATCTCGCGCCACTGGGCGATCCAGCCAGGTAGCCGCCCGATCGCGAACAGCACGGTGAACATCTGCGTCGGGAAGCCCATCGCGCGGTACAGCAGCCCGGTGTAGAAGTCGACGTTCGGATACAGCTTGCGCTCGACGAAGAAGTCATCGGCAAGCGCCACACCTTCAAGTTCCATCGCGATGTCGAGCAGGTCGTCACGCTTGCCCAACGAGGAGAGCACCTCGTCTGCCGCATCCTTCACGATGGCGGCCCGCGGGTCATAGTTCTTGTAGACCAGATGGCCGAAGCCCATCAGCTTGACGCCCTTCTCCTTCTTCTTGACCCGGTCGACGAAGGACGACACGTCACCGCCGTCGTCGCGGATCTTTTCGAGCATCTCGAGCACGGCCTGGTTCGCACCGCCGTGCAACGGCCCGAACAGCGCATTGATACCGGCCGACACGGACGCGAACAGGTTGGCCTGCGACGACCCGACGAGGCGCACAGTCGACGTCGAACAGTTCTGCTCGTGATCGGCGTGCAGGATGAAGAGCTGGTCGAGGGCACGCACGACAGTCGGGTCAGCTTCATACGGTTCGGCTGGGAAGCCGAAGGTCATCCGCAGGAAGTTCTCCACCAGCCCCAGCGAGTTGTCCGGGTACAGGAAGGGCTGGCCCATCGACTTTTTGTATGCGTACGCGGCGATCGTCGGCAGTTTCGCGAGCAGGCGCACGGTCGACAGCTCGACATCGGTGTCGTCGAACGGATCCAGGGCGTCTTGGTAGAACGTCGACAATGCCGATACCGCCGACGAAAGCACCGGCATCGGGTGGGCATCACGCGGGAAGCCCTCGAAGAACCGCTTGAGATCCTCGTGCAGCAAGGTGTGCCGGCGGATCCGCTCCTCGAAGGCGGCCAGCTCGTCGCTGTTGGGCAGGTCACCGTAGATCAGCAGAAAGCTCGTCTCGAGGAACGTCGATTCCTTGGCCAGCTGGTCGATGGGGTAGCCGCGATAGCGCAGGATGCCGGCGTCGCCGTCGATGTAGGTGATCTCTGACGTGCACGACGCCGTGTTCGCGAAGCCGGGGTCGTAGGTGACCATGCCGGTCTTGGCGAGCAGCTTGCTGATGTTGGCGCCCTTGGCTCCCTCAGTGACGTCGGCGACGTCCAGATCGAGCGTGTCACCATCAGGTGTGCCGAACGTTGCTGACATAGGGGTCTCCTCGTCGGTTGAGCAGTTCAGTGCCCCGAACCCCGATCGGGGTCAGCGAGGTTCTGCAACCGCACTTGTCCTTGTGCTACTACCCGCACTGCACCGTCGGTGATCGTCACGCGCCAGACTTGCTGGCTGCGGCCACGATGGATGGGCAGCGCCGTCGCGGTCAGCTCGCCCTCGGTGACGGCACGGTAGAAGTCGGTCGAGTTGCTCACCCCGACGACCCGGCCGCGATCACCGAACCAGATTGTCGCGCCGACACTGGCCGACGACTCGACCGCCGTGCTGTACACACCGCCGTGCACGATGCCGTACGGCTGGCAGATCTCCGGGCGGACCGTCCAGCCCATCACGACGCGGTCGCCGCTCGCCTCGACGATCTGGATGCCGAGGTAGGTGTCGAAGCCGGGCATCGACGGCGGCAAAGCGGATAGGTCCAGTTCGGCCACAGTACGAACCTAGGCCACCGGGCTGGTCGCGACACCGGTCGGTAGTGCCGATGTGACGAGGGGAATGCTGGAGCCATGCTCGGACTGCCCGATTCGGTGACGACCTGCCTCTTCGATCTCGACGGTGTACTTACCGACACCGCATCCGTGCACCGCAAGGCGTGGAAGCAGGCGTTCGACCCGTTGCTCGCCGACCACCGTGAGCCCGAGTTCACCGACAACGACTACAACGACCACGTCGACGGGAAGCCCCGAGCCGACGGCGTCCGTGACTTTCTGCGCTCGCGCGGTATCGACCTGCCTGAAGGCAAGGACGACGACCCGCCGGAAGCGAATACGGTCAGCGGTGTCGGCAATCGCAAGAACGCCTTGCTGCTCAAGGCGATTCATGAGGATGGCGTCAAAGTGTTCGACGACGCGCGACAATACCTCGAGGCCGCACGCGACGCCGGGCTGCAGCGGATCGTCGTGTCGTCGAGCGCGAACACCAAGGACGTGCTGCACGTGACCGGGCTCGAACAGTTCGTCGAAGGTCGCGTCGACGGCGTGACGATCAAGGAGAAGCAGCTGCACGGCAAGCCGGCGCCGGATTCGTTCATCGAGGGCGCCCGGATCGCCGGCGTCACACCCGAACAGGCCGCCGTCTTCGAGGACGCCTTGTCTGGCGTCCAGGCCGGCCGCGCCGGCAAGTTCGGCTACGTGGTGGGCGTCAACCGGCTCGACGAGGCGCACGCGAGCGGGCTGAAGAAGAACGGCGCGTCCGTGGTGGTCGAGAAACTCACCAAGCTGCTGTGACAGTGGTCAGTTAGGCCCCACAGTGGGTAGTTGCAACTGACCACTGTCCGCGAAACTAACCACTGACGGAGGGTGGGCTGTGAGCGTCAAACATTCTGATCGGTATCCGGTCGAGCCGTGGGAGCTGCGTGAGGTCGGGCTCGACTTGCACGATCTGGCTCGGTCGGAGTCGCTGTTTGCGCTCTCCAACGGCCACATCGGCGTGCGCGGCACGCTGGACGAGGGCGATCCGCACGGCCTGCCCGGCACCTATCTGAACTCGTTCTACGAGACCCGTCCGCTGCCCTACGCCGAGGCCGGGTTCGGCTTCCCCGAGACCGGGCAGACGATCGTCAACGTCACTGACGGCAAGGTGATCCGGCTGCTCGTGGACGATGAGCCGTTCGACCTGCGCTACGGGGAGATCCTGCACCACGATCGCGTGCTCGACCTGCGCACCGGCATCCTCAGCCGAGTCGTCGAGTGGCTCTCGCCGTCGGACCAGGTGATTCGGCTGCGCACGCACCGGTTGGTGTCGCTGACCCAGCGCTCCATCATGGCGATCAAATGGGAGGTCGAGGCGGTCGGCGATCCGGCCCGATTGGTGGTTCAGTCCGAGCTGATCGCCAACGAGTTCGTCCCGCCGCAGTCGAACGATCCGCGCGTCGCTGCGATCATGGAACGCCCCCTGGAACCGCTCCAGCACGGCGGTGAGGGCACCCGAGCTTGGCTCATCCACCAGACCAGATCCAGCAAACTGCGGATGGCCGCGGCGATGGATCACATCATCGACGCACCCGACGGGCACGCCTACGAACTGACCGTGTCCGAAGACAACGCGCGGCTCACCGCCGGGTGCCGGCTGGAACCAGGGCAACGCCTGGCGCTGATGAAGTTCGTCAGCTACGGCTGGTCGAGCCAACGCTCGATGCGCGCGCTCAGCGATCAGACCGGCGCCGCGCTCGTCTCGGCCAAGTACGCCGGTTGGGACGCACTCGCCGAGGAACAACGCAACGCGCTGGACCTCTTCTGGGACTGCGCCGACGTCGAGATCGAGGGCGCACCGGCCATCCAGCAGGCGGTGCGGTTCGCCTTGTTCCACACGCTGCAGTCCGGTCTGCGGGCCGAGCAGCGGGCGATCCCGGCCAAGGGGCTGACCGGGCCCGGCTATGACGGGCACGCGTTCTGGGACACCGAGACGTTCGTGCTGCCGGCGCTCACCGCGACGTCGTCCAACGCGGCACGTGATGCGCTGCGCTGGCGGTGGTCGACCCTCGATCTGGCGCGTGAACGCGCCGAGACACTGCACCTGCGCGGGGCGGTCTTTCCCTGGCGGACGATCCGGGGCCAGGAAACCTCGGGCTACTGGCCCGCCGGCACGGCCGCGATGCACCTCAACGCGGACATCGCGCTTGCGGTGCAGCGCTACGTCGCGTGGACGCAGGACCATTCCTTCGAGGAGAAGTTCGGCCTGGCGATACTGGTCGAGACCGCCCGGCTGTGGACCTCACTGGGTTACCACGGCGACGACGGCAAGTTCCACATCGACGGCGTGACCGGCCCGGACGAGTACAGCGCGATCGTTCGCGACAACACGTTCACCAACCTCGCCGCGGCGCGCAACCTCGCCGCCGCGGCAGACGCCGCGGAACGCTGGCCGAAAGCCGCTGATGACCTCGAGGTGAACCGAAGCGAGATCAGCGCCTGGCGTGCCGCAGCGGATGCGATCGCCATGCCGTTCGACACCGAACGCAACGTGCACCAGCAGGATCGTGGCTCGACCGATCGCGAGCTGTGGGACTTCGACAAGAGCCTGCGCGAGGGCGGCTACCCGCTGCTGCTCAAGGCGCCCTACTTCCAGATCTACCGCAAGCAGGTCGCCAAACAGGCCGACCTCGTCCTAGCGATGCACTGGTTCGGCGACTCGTTCACCGCGGCTGAGAAGGCCCGCGCGTTCGACTACTACGAGCGATTGACCGTGCGCGACTCGTCGTTGTCGGCCTGTACGCAGGCCATCGTGGCGGCCGAGGTCGGACACCTCGACCTGGCCGCCGACTATCTCGCCGAAGCCGCGATGATGGATCTGCGCGATCTCGAGCACAACACCCGCGACGGCCTGCATATCGCGTCGCTGGCCGGCACCTGGCTGGCAGTCGTGGCCGGTTTCGGCGGCATGCGCGACTACGGCGGGCGGCTCTCGTTCCATCCGCAGCTGCCGCCGGGATGGACCAGGCTGCGCTTCCATCTCGTCTGGCACGCGGCGCGGATCAGAGTCGAAGTCGACACCGATGGCGTCACCTACACCGTGACCCAGGCGCCGGACGAGGGCATCGAGATCTGGGACGGCGCCGAGGTGCTGCTGCTCAAACCTGACACGCCGATGACGCGTCCGCTCCGACGCATCGAGGCGAGCACAGCGCGGCCTTCGCAGCCGGCCGGGCGCGAACCGATCCGGGCCGACGACCTCGAGTAATCCCCGCTGCAAGCGTTCTCGGCGGCACGCTAGCGTGATGTCGATGAGCGCGACGGAGCAGGCGAGCGCGGTGGCCGGCCCGCCTCTGTCGCGCGCGGCCGGCGCCGTCTACACGGCGTTCATCGTTTCCGGATTCGCGTTCGCCAGCTGGGCCTCGCGCATTCCACAGATCCGCGACAGCCTGGCCGTAAGCCCGGCCCAGCTCGGCTTCATCCTGCTGTGCGTGGCCGCCGGGTCGATCACCAGCATCCCGCTCGCGGGCACGGTCGTGGCCCGGTTCGGTGAGGCACGCACCGTCGCGATCATGAGCATGATCCTGGCCTGCGGCGTGCTGCTCGTCGGTATCGGCACCACGGTCGGCGTGCCCCCGGTTTGTGTCGGGCTGGCTCTGGTCGGTTTCGGCAACGGGGCGTGGGACGTCGCGATGAACGTGCAGGGTGCTGCCGTCGAGCGCGGCCTGGCTCGCTCGATCATGTCCCGCTTCCACGCCGGATTCAGTGTCGGGACGGTCGCGGGTGCCGGCATCGGCGCCATCATGGTCGCGCTCGACGTCGGCGTGCGGCCGCACCTGATCGTCGTCGCGGGACTCGTCGTCGCGATCGTCCCGCTCGCCGCGCTACGGGGCTTCCTGCCACACGTGGTGGTGGAACATCCGGTGTCCTCGACCCGCACTGCGCTGGCGGCCTGGCGAGAACCACGCACATTGCTCATCGGCCTCTTCGTGCTCTGCATGGCCTTCACCGAGGGCACCGGCAACGACTGGCTCAGCCTCGGCGTGATCGACGGCTATCACGAGTCCACCACCGTCGGCGTGGTCACCCTCGACCTGTTCCTCGCGGCGATGACGCTCGGCCGCTGGTTCGGACCAGGCATTCTCGACCGGCACGGCCGCGTGCTCGTGCTGCGGGTCTGCGCAGCGACCGCGCTGACCGGATTGCTGCTCGTCGTGTTCGGGCACACCTATCCGCTCGCCGTGGTCGGGGCGGTCCTTTGGGGACTCGGCGCTTCCCTCGGCTTCCCGACCGGGATGAGCGCCGCAGCCGACGATCCGAAACATGCCGCCGCGCGGGTGAGTGTCGCAGCCTCGATCGCCTACCTGGCCTTCCTCGCCGGCCCGCCCATCATCGGGTTCGTCGGCGACCACATCGGCGTGCTGCGCGGCCTCACTGTCGCCGCAGCGCTGCTCGCCGTCGCAATCCTTGTCTGTGGGGCCTGCGCGCCGCTCAAGACAGGGGAGGGGGACGAATGAAGATCCTGCGTTACGCCGCGTTCACCCTCGACGGGCGCGGTGGTAACCCGGCCGGCGTCGTGCTCGACGCCGGCGGCATGACCGATGTCGAGATGCAGGCGCTCGCCGTAGCGATCGGCTATTCCGAAACCGCGTTCCTCGCCAGCGCGGCCAACGACGGGCCGATCGCACTTCGGTATTTCAGTCCACGCGCGGAGGTCGCGTTCTGCGGCCACGCGACGATCGCCACGGCGGTCGCGCTCGCCGCTCGTGACGGCGTCGGCCCGCTGCGATTCGCGACCCCTGTCGGTGAGATCGCGGTCGCGACCGCGATCGACGCCAATGGTGATGTGATCGCGACGCTCACGAGCGTGCCGACGACCTCAACGCCGGCCAGCGCGGCGCAGGTGGCCGACACCCTGGCCGCGCTGCGCTGGAGCGCGGACGACCTCGATGCGCGGTTCCCGCCGCACGTCGCCTTCGCCGGCGAGCATCACCTCGTCCTGGCGGCCGCAACGCGTGCACGGCTCGCCGATCTCGATTACGACTTCGCCGCGCTTGACGCGGTCATGGCGCGCGAACAGTGGATCACCGTTGCCCTCGTGCACGCCGACGCGCCGGGCGTCTACGCCGCGCGCAACCCGTTCCCGCCCGGCGGCGTCGTCGAGGATCCGGCGACCGGCGCCGCGGCGGCCGCGTTCGGCGGGTATCTGCGCGACCTCGACCTGGCCACGCCGGGGCAGCCGTTCACGATCCTGCAGGGCGCCGAGATCGGCCGGCCCAGCCGGCTGACGGTGACACCCCTGCACACCGGCGAGGTTCGCGTGGCCGGCAACGCTGCCGAGATCGTGAGCTGACGCCCGTCCCGTCCGATAGTGGTCAGTTCCGCTCCTCAGTGGTTGGTTGCAACTGCCCACTGAGCGCTCAAACTGACCACTGTTGGCGCTCGGAGTGCGTGTCCGTCCCGGCCGCCAAGGCGGTGATGAGCCGCTCCATCGGGACGACGCCCAGGTAGCGGCCGGCGCTATCGGTGCACAGCACCGGGGCGAACCGTTCACCGGATTCGCGAGTGACCGCGCGAGCAGCCACCTCGGCCACCGGGGTGTCGACGTTCGCGCGCATGCCCGGGCGGATCACCCCAAGGGCGGCCATGTCCGGCCGCAGCGCCGCAACCGGTCGCTCGTAGCTATCGACCAGGACCACCACCTCGACCCCCGGTCGCGCGAAGAGGGCAGCGGCCTCGGACAGCTCGACGGTCGCCGGCGCCACGACCAGATGGTCACGTAGCCCGCACCGCGCGTCGCGCGGTGATCGGGCGATGAGTCGCAGTGCAGCGTCGGTGTCGACCTGAACCCACGGCGGGCCGGGACGGCCGAGCAGGTAGCCCTGGACCAGTGGTACGCCCAGCGCGGCCAGCGTATCGAGCTCGCCCTCACGTTCGATGCCCTCGGCCAGCAGCCAGGCATCGATGCGGCTGGCAAAGGTGCCCAGCATCTCGGTAAGGGCGCGCTTGGTCTCGTCGAGATCGATGTCGGCAACCAGGTCGCGGTCGAGCTTGATGATGCTGGGGCGCAGCTTGAGCAGATGACGCAGGCCTGCGTAACCCGCCCCCGCGTCGTCGACCGCGATGAGCGCGCCGGCTGCACGCAAGCCGTTCAGATCGGGCTCGAGGATCGTGTACGACTCGATCCGAGCCTGCTCGGTGAGCTCGACGACAAGGCCATCGAGACTGCCATGTTCGCGCCAGATCTGACGCACCGCGCCGGAGGCCAGCGCAGAGGGTGACACGTTGACGGTGAGGAAGCAGTTCGCGGGCAGCGTTGCCCGCATGGACAGGGCGCTGGCCAGTGCCGCGGCCTCGAGTTCCGCCTCGCAGCCGTGCCGCCGTGCGGCGGCGAACCACAGCTCCGGGTTCGCCGGTGGCGCGGCGAACCGGACCAGCGACTCGTAGCCGGTCACCACGCCGCGGGCGACGTCGACGATCGGCTGGTATACCGTCCGCAGCCCGATTCCGCGGCAGGCTGCGGCGAGCTCGGACGGCGCCGGGGCCGTCATCAGCATGTTTCGGATCAGGCCACGTCGACGATTGCTGACCGCACTGCGTCAGCCACGTCTGCGGGGACACCCGTCATGCCGTGCGCGCTTGCCGCGTGCTTGGCGACCTCGCGAAGCACCTCGTCCTCGTTCGAGCAGACCCAGCGAGCTTGACAGCCTGGGACGACGTCGCCGCACGCGAATGCCTTCATGGTGGGTTCCCCTCGACACAGGAATGTTAGGTTTGCGTTAAGCGTACCTCAGGTTGAGTCGCCACGACACCACGCGGGGCTGCCCGGATTCGGACGTTTCCACTGATCCGGGCGCGGCACGGCGACGAATACCTCTCGTGACTATCACGGCGCGCGGCGTCCCGCGTACCGTCACAGCCGTGGCGGCAGGTCGTCCCGAGGACGCGGTGGGCTGCTCGAGTCGCTCTCCGATGACGAGTGGAATGCGACTGCGCATCCCGAACACGGCCGAGTGCGCGATCTGATCGCGCACCTGATCGGTGTCGAGCGGTTGTCGCTGCGCTGGCTCGACCCCGACGACGATATGCCGGTGGTGTACGACCACGTCGCGGCGACCCGTCCGGCTGTTGATGAGCACAGCGAACTCGACCCGCGCGCGGTGGCCGAGCTGTGGCACGACGCCGCGCTGGCTGTTGCCGTTGCCGCCGCTGCCGGCGATCCCGCGCGAGTGGTCAGCTTCCACGACATCGAAACGACCGTGCCGGGGTTCCTGATCACCCGCACGTTCGAGCTGTGGGCGCATGCGATGGACATCTCGGCAGCGACCGGACGGCCACTGCTACGTCTCGACCCGGAGCGGATGGCCACGCTCTCGAACCGGCTGATGGGCGCCGTATCGGGGGCGTTGGCCTACCGCAACAACGCCATTGCGGGACGCAGCATCCGCTTCGTGCTGACCGGTCCGGCCGGTGGCAGCTACATCGTCGCGTTGAAGCCGGGCGAGCAACCTGGCGAACCCGCGGCGATCGCCAACTCGCCGATCTGGTGCTCGCCGGACTCGACTCGTTCGCCCGCGACTAGGCCTGTTGATCACCGGGGTTGGTGGCGACTCGGCCTGCTTGGAAGAACGCAACCACGGCGTCCACTCCGGGTAGGTCCGCGAGCGGTCGCGCTGCTCCGAACGGTGCGTTCCAGAACGGGTCGGACGGGACGGGATCGACACCGACGTACGCGTACGGCTCGGCGAGATATTCGTCGCCCGGCGAGACGCCGTAGTTGACGTCATCGACGCGGATTGCGATGTCGAAGTGCTCCGGCCAGAGCACCGGCTCGACATCCGGCGCGATCGACCGCAGCGCAGTGTTGCCGACCGCGAAGGTTTCCGCCAACTTGGCCGCCATCGCGACGTCGACGTGCAACTCGTCGTTGGCCGCGACGGCCGGGCCGGCCGGATAGACGCCGTCCGGTGCTCCGGCGGTCAGGCCGACCTCAGCGGCTAGCGCCGCGATGCTGGCGCCGTCGAGGGCCACCCGGATGCCGTCAGTCACCAGATCGTCGCCGTCGACGCGCACATCTGGTTCCGCGACGGTGGCGAAGCCGCCCTCAATGACCCGCAGCCGGATCGTCCCGCTGGCCCGGTACTGCGGACCGGCCAGCAGCTGCTCGGCCACAGCGTGCAGCGCCAGCCGAGTCTCGCTCACGTGATCTCGTCTCGGCCGCTCGCTCCGCCCGGGCCGATCATCGATCGCGTACGGCCTGACGGCCGGCGATTCACCTGGTTCGCTCCGCAAGCGTCGCTCACGCAGGTTGCTTCTCACTACGCCGCGCCGGCGTGCGCGAGAACTGCAGCACGCCGTCGTCGATCCGTCCCCGCCGCATCATCGGCGCGTCGCGCAGGTAGTCGTTGAGGACCCGCCACGGCGCGCGCTTGCCCTGCCGCGGCAGCTGCTCGTCGCCGCGGCGCACGTATCCGGAATCGAGGCCGCTCATCACCGAATCCGTGCCGCGTTCCTCGTCGGATGCGCGCGCAACCGCACGCGTGTAGCCGTTCGCATCCATGTACCGCAACAGCCGCACGACGTATTCGGACGCGAGATCGGCCTTCAGCGTCCATGAGGCATTCGTGTAGCCGAAGACGATCGCCGCGTTGGGCACGTCCTCGAGCAGGACACCCTTGTAGGTCAGCTTGCGGTTGATCGCCACCGGTGCACCGTCGACATGCAACGTCGCTCCGCCGAACAACTGCATCTGCAACCCGGTAGCGACGACAACGATGTCGGCCTTGAGTTCGGCTCCGGACGTGAGCCGGATTCCGTCGGGCGTGAACGTGTCGATCGTGTCGGTGACGATATCTGCCTTGCCGCTGCGCAGCGAGTTGAACAGGTCGCCGTCGGGGACGACGCACAACCGCTGATCCCACGGGTTGTACTTCGGGTTGAAGTGCGCCAGGTCGGCGTCGTCGCCGAGGTGCTTGCGGGCGCCGGCCAGCACCAGCTTGCGCATCCAGGCGGGGCGGCGTTGGGCGAAGCGATACATCGCACGTTGGATGAGGATGTTTCGTCCGCGCGCCAGTCGATAGTTGAACTTGTCCGGAAGCACCCGGCGCATCGCCAGCGAGATCTTGTCGACCGCCGGCAGGGAGACGATGTAGGTGGGGGAGCGCTGCAACATCGTGACGTGCGCTGCGTCCTGCGCCATTGCCGGCACGAGGGTCACTGCGGTCGCGCCACTGCCGATGACGACGACGCGCTTGTCGCGGTATTCGAGATCGTCCGGCCAATGTTGCGGATGGATGAGCGTGCCGGCGAAGTCGTGCTCGCCAGGAAGTTCGGGACGGTAGCCCTTGTCGTAGTCGTAGTAGCCGGTGCACACGATGAGGAAGTCGCTGGTCCAGGTCTCGCTTGCGCCGCCGGCCTCGTCGACTGCGCTAACCGTCCATCGGCCGTCCTCGCTCGACCAGCTGGCGTCGGTCGCCTTGCGGCCGAACGTGATGTGCTCGGGCACGCCGTACTCGGCGGCGGTCTCGTTGACGTAGTTACGAATGGACGTTCCGTCCGCGAGCACTTTGGTATCAAGCCACGGACGGAAGTTGAAGCCGAAGGTGTACATGTCCGAGTCCGAGCGCACGCCGGGGTACCGAAACAGATCCCACGTGCCCCCGATGTTGTGCCGGCGCTCGAGGATCGCGTAGCTGCGCTGCGGGAAGTCACGAGTCAGGTGGCACGCTGCCCCGATCCCCGAAATGCCCGCGCCAAGAATCAGGACGTCGACATGTCGCGGCTTCGTCACCGATCGACCGTAACGCAGTGCCACACCTGATCGCCGACGGACGGGCAGAAGTTTCCTGAAAGCGCTCCCGTATCCCGGTTCCCGGCCCTAGGCTGTGCACTTCACAAATCGCGCGAGAGGCCATGCCGGTGACTTCGTCCGCACCAACCCCAGTCGTCTTCATCCACGGACTGTGGATGCACGCCACGAGCTGGACACCCTGGGTCGACTTGTTCAACGCCAAGGGGTACGCGGCGGCGGCACCGGGGTGGCCCGGCGACTCCGACACCGTTGAGGCGACGCGTGCCAACCGCGACGCGCTGAACAACGTGGGCATCGCCGAGGTGACCAGCCACTACGCCGCACTGATCAAAGCGCTGCCGTCGGCACCGATCGTGATCGGGCACTCGTTCGGCGGACTGATCGCCGAGCAACTGCTCGGCATGGGCGTGACCCGCGGCTGCGTCGCGCTCTCCCCCGCCCAGTTCAAAGGCATCCTCGCCCTGCCGCCGGCACAGCTCGCCGCTGCGTTCCCGATCCTGTCCAAACCGTGGTTGCGCACGAAGACCTGGTCGCACACCGCCGATTCGTATGCGAAGAGCTTCGCGAACGGCGTTTCGCGCGCAGAGTCCGACGAGATCTTCGCCAGGTACACGATTCCCGCGCCATGCCGCCCGTTGTTCCAGGCCTCCGTGGCGAACTTCGCGCCGCACAGCCCGGCCAGCGTCAACTCGAAAGCCACCCGCGGCCCGCTGCTGCTGCTCGGCGGTAGCAAGGACCGCACCGTGCCCGCGGCCACAGTCAAGGCGGCCTACAAGATCCAGCAGAAGAACCCGGGAGTCACCGAACTCGAAATCCTGGACGGCCGGGCCCACTCGTTCCCCGCCGACAGCGGCTGGCAGGAGGCCGCCGACAAGGCGCTCGCGTTCCTCGCGCGGAACGGTCTCTAGATGGCCACGCGTGGCTTCACCGGCCGCCTGCATCGCGAGCGCGATGCGCGTCTGCCGCCCGGCCAGTACGACGTCGGCTCCGACTGGCCGGTGCTCACCGCGGAAGCCACCCCGCGATTAGATCCGGACCGCTGGACGATGAGTGTCGACGGGTTGGTCGAGAACCCGCACACCTGGTCATGGCAAGAACTGCACCTACTGCCGC
>DASRSG010000163.1:0-15797 GCA_035656595.1 Jatrophihabitantaceae bacterium
CTAGGACGCCTCGGTCGCCGCGTCGTCGACATCGCCGGCCAGATCGTCGTCGAGGTCGAGCTGCGCCGCCGCGCTCACCCCGTCGAGGTAACCGCGGGCCCGTTCGGTTCGCGGGTAGCGCTGCACCAGCGCCCAGAAATCGGGACCGTGGCCGGGCACCAGCAGGTGCGCCAGCTCGTGCACGAGCACGTAGTCGCGCACCCAGTGCGGCATGTCTCGCAATCGCTCGGACAGCCGGATCGTGCCGTCGGCAGGTGTGCACGACGCCCAGCGGGTGCGCATGCTGGCGACCCAGCGCACGCTGACCGGCTGTGCGCGGCCACCGAGGTAGGTGGTGGACAGTTCGGCGGCGCGCCGGGACAGCCCGCCGTCGCCCGAGCCCCGGCGCCGGCGCGCGCCGGCGTCGAGCCGGCCCACCATCTCGGCGACCCAGCGGTCTTCCTCAGCCTTCGAGAAGCGGGACGGGATCATGACGACGATCCGTCCACCGTCGCGATAGGCCGAGACGGTACGGCGGCGCCGCGGACTGCGTCGCACTTCGACATCGGGGCTGACATCGGGGCCGACATCGGCGCCGACATCTGGGCGGACGGGCTGAGCGGCATCGGGAGCGGTCGAGCTGGTCACAGAAATGACGCTAGCCGCGGGCAACGACAGTTTCGGATAGGTGGCGTTGCCGGCGCGCCGTCCACAGTTGTGCAGCGGTTTTGCAGAGGTAGATCCACATCTCGCCCACAAGGTTATCCACAGGTGTGCACAACACATCGGGCACAATCGGACGCTGTGGAAAGCGGCCGAGGCCGGTACGTCCATGGCATTTTGGGGCGGTGACCGCCGATGCTAGCCGGCCAGCCACCGCGCTCCACCCGGCGGGGCGGCTGCTCTGGCGCTCTGCTCATGAGGCACAAATCGAGGTCGGCGCTCGGCGGGTGGTCATCCAAGGCGTCGGCACTGATGCCGTGCGGCACCTGCTCGGGCGCGCGCCGACCGGGCCCGTCGCGCCGGCAGTGGCGCGATTGCAGCGCGAACTGGTCGAGGCCGGCTTGCTGTGGCCGCAAGCACCGCAGGAGTCCGAGCGCACCGCCGAAACCGATCTGCGCCTCGCGCCGCCGCGTCCGCGCCTTGGCACCGAGCTCACCGCACTCTCCGCGCGAGCGGGTGCGTCCGCCTCGGAACTGCTCAGTGCACGCCGTCATGCCACCGTCGTCATACACGGCGCAGGACGCGTCGGCCCACAGCTGGCAAGTGTCCTCGCCGCCGCCGGCGTGGGGCGCGTCCATGTCGTGGACATGTCGCCGGTACGACTGCACCAGTGCGCTCCAGGCGGCCTGATGCCCTCCGACGAGGGCCTGCCGTTCAGCCAGGCTGCGGGTGCAGCCATCCACCGGCAGGCGCCCGAGGTCGATTGCCTGCCGCTGCCCTTCGGCGAGCGGCCCGATCTCACCGTGCTGGCCCTCGACGGGCCAATCGACGGTGAACGGCGCGATGCGCTGCACGCGCGCGAGTGTGCGCATCTGCTCGTGCGGCTGGCCAGCGATGCCGGTGCAGTCGGCCCACTGGTCCTACCGGGCTTGACCAGTTGCCTGCGCTGCGCCGACCTGCATCGGCTCGACCGCGACCCCGCGTGGAATGCGCTTGCCGTCCAGCTCGCCCTGCCGCACCGCGCGAACGTGGTCAGCGAGGTCGCCCTCGCGACGATGATCGGCGCGTTGGCGGCAATGCAAACACTCGAGTTTCTCGACGGCGGCCGACCGGCGACGATTGAGGGTGCGCTCGAGATGCAGCTTCCGGACTGGCGGATCCGCCGTCGCAGTTGGCCGGTTCATCCCGATTGTGACTGCATGTGCGACCCAAGTTCGTGACCCGTGGTCGGCAACGTTGTGCAGAATGGCTGACATGGCGGCTACGCAGCACGTGGGATCTCGCGCGTGAGCGATATCCCCCAGCGGCGCGCGCGCACCGTCAAGCTCGCCTCGCTGCCACTCGGTGTTGCCGGGCGCGCCACGCTCGGGCTCGGCAAGCGGATCACCGGCAAGTCCTCGGCGGAGGTGAGCGCCGAACTGCAAGCGCGCACCGCCGAGCAACTGTTCACGGTGCTCGGCGAGCTCAAGGGCGGCGCGATGAAGCTCGGCCAGGCGCTGTCGGTGTTCGAGGCCGCGCTGCCCGAAGACGTCGCGGCCCCCTACCGCGAGGCGCTGACCCGGCTGCAGGAAGCCGCGCCGCCGATGCCGGTCGCGACGGTGCACCGGGTACTCGACGAGCAGTTCGGTCGCAGCTGGCGGGATCGGTTCGTCTCCTTCGACGACGCACCGGCTGCCGCCGCGAGTATCGGCCAGGTGCATCGTGCGGTCTGGGCGGACGGCCGCGACGTTGCGGTCAAGCTGCAGTACCCCGGCGCCGGTGGCGCGTTGATGGCCGACTTCACCCAACTGTCCCGAATGGCGCGGCTGTTCGCGCGCATCTCCCCCGGGCTCGAGATCAAGCCGCTGCTCACCGAGTTGAAGGAACGCGTGCTCGAGGAACTCGACTACGGGCTCGAGGCTGATGCGCAACGCGCGTTCGCCGCGGCGTACGCCGGCGACAGTGAGATCGCCATCCCGCGGGTGGTGGCGAGCGCACCCAAGGCGATGGTGACCGAATGGATTGACGGCACCCCGTTGTCGCGGATCATCGCGTCCGGCACGAGCGTCGAGCGTGATCGGGCCGGCACCCTGCTGGCTCTGCTGCACTACTCGGCACCGGCGCGGGCCGGGCTGCTCCACGCCGATCCACACCCCGGCAACTTCCGCATCCTGACCGACGGGCGGCTCGGCGTTGTCGACTTCGGCGCTGTGGCGCGGCTGCCCGGCGGGTTCCCCGAGCCCCTGGGCCGGCTGACCCGGCTGGCCGTCGATGGCGACGGCCGGGCCGTTCTTGACCTGATGCGTGCGGAGGGCTTCATCCGGCCCAGCATCGATCTCGACACCCGCCAGGTGATGGATTACCTGGGCCCGATCCTGGAGCCGTTGCGCACCGCGACGTTCACCTTCTCCCGCGAGTGGATGCGCGGGCAGGCCGCGCGCATCGGCGACCCGCGGCGCGAGGAAGCCAAGGTAGGTCGACTGTTCAACCTGCCGCCGGCCTACCTGCTCATCCACCGGGTGTCGATCGGGTCGATCGGCGTGCTGTCACAGCTCGGCGCGACGGCGCCGTTCCGCGAACTCGCCGAGCGATGGCAACCGGGATTCGCCTCCTGAAGATTTCGCATGATTCCGCCTGATATGCGCAGTCATCGCCCAGGTGGCAGCGGGCAACTACTAGCTGACAGATACCCGTGTCGCACTGGATTAGCGCCCGCGACGGGCGTAGCAATGATCTCCATGAACGAAAGCTGTTCGATGTGCGGCCGGGTTGCCGACCCGGTCGAGGACGGCGATCCCCCGCTGGCGTGGTGCGCTGATCTTGTCGAGGCGCGCGGCGGATCGCGAACCCGATGGATCTGCCCGGCGTGCACCCGCAGCCACGTGCGCTCGATCGAGGCCAAGCTCGATCAGGTGTGGTGGTAAGCCGCAACCGGGCATCGCAGGACGGCAACGCAGCAGCGGCCGCCGGATCGGGATGATCCGGCGGCCGCTGCTTTGGGTGGGCCGCTGGCGACTACTCGGCGACGGCCGAGGCGCTGGCGACCCGGGCTACCCGCTGCTCACGGCGGCGCAGGCCGACACGCGGTCGATGTGCGGGCCGCTTGGCCGCAGCCAGCTGGCGGTACAGCGCGCGCTGGCGCGCATCGCGGTGCAGCTCGTGCAGATGCTCACGCGCGAGGGCTTCGTACATGGTGTGCATTTCGGTGCTCCTCTGAGTGCGGCTCGTCGAGCCGGCGAAGTTGGTCATGTCGATGTATCCGATCGGGTCCGCGGTGCGGATCGTGTGGAGATTCGTGCTCACGCGGCCTCCTCCCTGTGCTGGTCCTTGCGGGGACGACCCCGCGGGCGCTTGCGGGCGATGATCACGCCTCGCTCGAAGATCTCTCCGCCCCAGACTCCCCAGGGCTCCCGACGCTCAAGAGCGCCGGCCAGGCAGGCGAGACGGGCTGGGCAGTCCCGGCACATGGCCTTGGCCTGCTCCAGTTCAGACGGAGTCTCGGCGAACCAGAGATCGGCGTCCTGCACGCGGCAGGGAACGTCGTCGGGGCAGTCCTTGGACAGCGGGTCGAGCGGGTCTAGCCCGCCGAGCAGAGCACCCTCCAGGGCCTGATCGGCGATCAGTTCCTCTGGAGCGCATGTGGTCAACACGTCGGGTCACCTCCTTGTCGTGACTGATGTCGGCTTCGTGCGGTGGTCTGGCGTTGTGGGTGGACGGAGGGACAAACAACGAGGCCGCGGTTCCCATTTGGGAGCCGCGGCCTCGAGGAGCCTGTCGCTGAACGGTTTCAGCGGAGTTCTCCTCGAGGTGGCGCGGCCAGCTTTCCGTCGCGAACGCGAACGTTGGCGGCAACCGAACCGAATGCCGGGGTACCGAGGGCAGAGATCGCCCCGGTGCACACGACGCCGAACGGCGCGATGAGCTGGGTCGCCCGAGGCAGCGGCGTAGCCGTCGGCATCGTGTTGGTCAGGTACATCGGGCTACCCCCTCTCGGTAATCGGTCTCACGCGCAGGCGCGCGTCGTGTAGGCAGGCTAACGAAGCCTAGATTCAGTCGGCAACCCTATTTATTTCTCTTCTCGCGAACGGTAGAACGTGTTCTACGTCTTCGGATCCAGGAGGATCGCTGTCATGAGCCCAGCAACCAGCCGGCACCGTGGCCATGCTCGCGAGGTCTTCAATAGCCACCGCACCCGTCGCAGCGTGGCCGGCGTCGCGGTGCTGCTCGTCATCGCCACTGCCGGATGCGGATCGAGCGGTGGTGGCCCGGCGAGCCCGAGCGCACCGGTCACGCACCCGCATTCATCGCGACCGGCGAAGACAACCCAATCGTCGGGCAAGCCGGCGCGAGCGCTTAAGGCGTCCGCTATCGCCCAGATCAAGCACGCCTACGAGACGTTCTTCAACGGCAAGACGCCGGTGAGCACATCGGAGACGCTGCTGCAGAACGGCCCGAAGCTCAAGGCCACTCTCGCCGCGCAGGCCAAGTCGCCGACGGCCCAGGCGTTGAGCGCCAAGGTCACCAAGGTGGCGCGGGCACCGGGCAACTCGAATCCCAATGTCGCGCAGGCGACCTTCGCACTGCTGCAGAACGGCAAGCAGTTGCTGCCGCCCACACCTGGCTATGCCGTACTCGACCACGGCAAGTGGAAGGTCTCCGCGGCCACCTTCTGCGGTTTGCTGCAGTTGCAGCCCAACCCCCCGAAGAAGTGCAGTCAGGCCGCGATCACCGCCTTCCCGACGGGATGACACGGCGCCTGCCACACTGACGGGCCGTGGACACCATCGCCACCGGAAGATCGACTCGCCAGCGCGCCGCGCTGGGCACCGTGCTCGCTGTCCTGTTCTTGACCTTCCTCGACACCACGATCGTCAGCGTCACGCTCGGCAACATTCAGTACCACCTGGGCAGCGGTGTCATTCCGTTGCAATGGGTGGTCAACGCCTACTCGCTGGTGTTCGCGAGCCTGATGCTCCTTGCCGGTTCGCTCAGCGACCGGTTCGGCCGCAAGACCTTCATGGTCGGCGGGATCGTCGTCTTCTGTGCCGGCTCGCTGGTGTGCGCGCTCGCGCCAGGCGTCGGCTGGGTCATCGGCGGCCGCGCGATCATGGGCCTTGGCGCCGCCGCATCCGAGCCGGGCACGCTGTCGGTGATCCGGCACCTATTCCCCGACCGTCGAGAACGTGCGCGCGCGCTGGGTGCCTGGGCGGCCGTCTCCGGGCTTGCGCTGGCGCTCGGCCCAGTACTCGGCGGCGTGCTGATCGCGATCGGCGACTGGCGCGACGTCTTCTGGTTCAACCTCGCGGTCGGTGCGGTGCTGCTCGTGGCGGTGGCCAGATTCGTGCCGAACAGCGCCGACCCGCAGGACGGACCGATCGACACCGGCGGATTCGTGCTCGGCACCGTCGCGTTGAGCAGTCTGATCTACGCGGGCATCTCCGGCGAGCAGTACGGATACCGGACGTGGTGGATCGTCAGTCTGTTCGTGCTCAGCGCGCTGGCGTTCATCGCCTTCGTGGTGATCGAGCGGCGCGCGCGCTACCCGATGCTCGACGTCGCCTACCTGCGCGACAGGGCAGTGGGCAGCGCGCTATTCGTGGCGTTCGCGGTGTACTTCGGCGTCTTCTCGATCTTCTTCCTGAGCGCGCTGTACCTCGACGTGATCGTTGGCTACTCGGGTGCACGCATGGCGCTGCTGTTCGCCCCCATGGCGGTGGCAATCGTGATCGGTTCGCTGCTCGCCGGCCGGTGGGTGGCCGGCAGCGGGCCGAAACGACCGATGATCACCGGCTGCGTACTGAGCGCGGCCGGGATCGTGATCGCGCGGTACCTGCTCACGACCGAGCCCCGCTTCGGCCTGCTCACGGCTGCGGTGGGCCTGGCCGGGCTGGGCTTCGGTATCGCTGTCGTGCCGCTGACGTCCGCCGTCCTCGGACACGTGCCTGCGGCCCGTTCCGGCATGGCCGCATCCACCACCAACACCGCACGTCAGTTGGGTTCGGTGGTCGGTGTCGCCGCACTCGGCGCGATCGTGAACGGCTACCTGACCCATGACTTCGGTGCGACATTGCGTGCACGAGGCACCGACCCGGCTGCGGCGAAGTACATCATCGATTTGCTCGAGACCGGCGGCGCCGACGCGCAGGGCATCAACCTGGCTCATCCGCCCGAGGTCATCAAGTCATTGGTGGACGCGGCGGCTGCGGCCTTCCGGGTAGGGCTGCACGTCGCGCTCATCGCATCAGCCGTTCTCATCTTGGTCGCGGCGGTGATCACCGCACTGGTGCCCAACCGCGCCCTCGCACCGGACGCTGAGGTCTAGGCCGATCAACCGACGGCGGCACCGGCGACGGTCAGTGAGTGGAACGCCGCGCCGAAATCGTCAGCCTCCTCGGCACGCTGTGCACTCCCTTGCTGGCCTGCGACCAGAACCGGACTCCGCTCGTCGACACCGGTTGGCCGGCCGCCGGGTGGTAGTGGAACTGCAGGGCCGAAGGCTGCGGGACGTTCGCTGGTCCGCTCAGCTGATTTCGACCGCCTCAACATCACTCGGGTCGGCACCGGCGAGCACGGCAAGCACCGGCTCGGCATAGCGATCGAGCTTGGTCGGCCCAACGCCGGACACCCGCGCCAGCCCAGCCCGCGAGTCGGGATGCCGATCGGCGATCGCCACCAGCGTGGCATCGCTGAACACGACGAAGGGCGGCACCTTCTGCGCATCAGCCTGCGCGCGCCGCCAGGCCCGCAATCGCCCGAACAGTTCGGCGTCGGCGGCCTCGGGACGGGCCGCCTTCGCCTTCTTCGCCGGCCGAGCCTCGTACGGGATGGCCGGGCGCAGGCCATCGAGGAACCGGCTGGGACGGCGGCCGCGCCGCTGGCCGGGGCTGCGGGCCAGCGCCCAGCTCAGCGCGAGCCGTTCGCGGGCGCGGGTGATGCCGACGTAGAGCAGCCGGCGTTCCTCGGCGATCTGCGCCTCGGTCGTTGCATGCTGGATCGGCAGCGTGGTGTCGGTGAGCCCGACGAGGAACACGGCGTCCCACTCCAGTCCCTTGGCCGAGTGCAGCGACGCGAGGGTGACGCCCTGGACGGTCGGTGCATGCTGTGCCTCGGCACGCGCATCGAGTTCGGCGATCAGTTGCGGCAGGCCGGCCTCGGGCAGCGCCGCAACAAGGTCGTCAGCGAGGCTGACCAGCGCGGCGAGCGATTCCCAACGCTCGCGCGCGGTGCCACCGGGCGGCGGCGCGTCGGCGCGCCAGTTCATCCCGGTGAGGACGGAGCGGACCGCGTCGGAAAGCTTGTCGCCATCCTGATCTGCGCGCGCTGCCCCGCGCAGCAGCAGCCGCGCCTCGCGGATCTCGGGCCGGTCGAAGAACCGCTCGCCGCCGCGCAGCACGTAGGGCACCCGCACGTCGGCGAGCGCCTGCTCGTAGACCTCGGACTGAGCGTTGATGCGGAACAGCACCGCGATCTCAGCAGCCGGTGTGCCCGCATCGATCAACCGCCGGCACTCGGCGGCAACCGAGGCGGCCTCGGCCGGTTCGTCGTCGTGCTCGGCGAAGGACGGTTCGGGTCCGTCGGCGCGCTGGCCGATAAGGGTGAGGTCGGCCGTCCCGCCGCGTTTCACCAGGCGATTGGCCAGACCAACGACCTGCGGGGTGGAGCGGTAGTCGCGTTCGAGGCGGACGACCACCGCATTCGGGAACCGGCGGCGAAAGCCCAGCAGGTGTTCGGGGCTCGCGCCCGCGAAGCTGTAGATCGTCTGGTTCGCGTCACCGACGACGCACAGATCATCGCGACCGCCGAGCCAGGCATCAAGCAGGCGCTGCTGGAGCGGCGAGACGTCTTGGTACTCGTCGACGACGAAGTGCCGGTAGCGCGCCCGAACCTCTTCGGCGACGTCGCGGTATTCCTCGATCGCTCCGGCCATGATCATCAGCAGGTCGGAGAAATCGACGACGCCGGCGCGACGCTTGCTCTGCTCGTACTCGGCGTACACGTTGGCGACCGTGTCGGGTGTCATCGGCACGTCGCGCCCGGCCGCGCGAGCCCGCTCGGGATAGGTGTCGGGACCGGCGAGCACGGCCTTGGCCCAGTCGATCTCGGCGCCAAGGTCGCGCAGCTCGGCCCGATCGACCCGCAGGCGCAGCCGCGCGGCCGAGTTGCCGACGATGCGCAGCGCGTTGTCGACCACGTCGGGCATCGCCCCGCCGAGCACGCGGGGGGCGAAGTACTGCAGCTGCCGCAACGCGGCCGCGTGGAACGTGCGGGCCTGCACGCCGTGGGCGCCGAGGTTGCGCAGCCGGGTGCGCAGCTCGCCCGCAGCGCGGGCGGTGAAGGTGACCGCGAGCAGCTGACCGGGCGGCACCGCGCCGGTGCGCACCTGATAGGCGATCCGGTGGGTGATCGCCCGCGTCTTGCCGGTGCCCGCCCCGGCCAGGATGCAGACCGGCCCGCGGACGGCTTGCGCGGCCGCCTGCTGCTCGGGGTCGAGCCCGCGCAGCACAACGTCGGCGTCCCCCATGCGGGGCATCTTGCCAGCGCGCTCGGACAGTTCGGGGAATGGTGCACCGCTTCGTGGGGTTGCTCCCACATGCTGACGATGTACACCACCACCTGGTGCGGGTTCTGCGCGCGGCTCAAGGCGCAGCTGCAGCGCGAAGGCATCGAATACGCCGAGGTCGACATCGAGCGTGACGAATCGGCGGCCGAGCTGGTGATGAGCGTCAACGGAGGCAACCAGACCGTCCCGACCCTCGTCTTCCCGAACGGCACCGCGCTCACCAACCCGAGTGTGGCCGAGGTCAAGGCGCAGCTCGCTGCCTGACTACCGGCCCGTCACGTGGGACGCCCTGGCGGCCCAGCTGGCCGACTGGCTGACCGCCAAGCCAGGCCCGGTGCGGGTCGCGGTCGACGGCCCACCGTGCGCCGAGCCGGAGCGGCTCGCCGCGTCACTGGCTGACCCCCTGCGCGCGCTCGGACGGCCGCTGGTCCACGTACCAGCGCACGGATTCTGGCGCGACGCATCGTTGCGCTATGAGCACGGTCGCGAGGACGTCGACGCGTACCTCGGCTGGCTCGACGACGGAGCGCTACGCCGCGAGGTGCTCACCGGCGATCACTACCTGCCCTCGCTGCGCGATCCGCTCAGCAACCGGGTCACCCGCGAGCCATCGCGACCGCTCCCCGACAACGCCGTGCTCGTCGTCAGTGGTGCGTTCCTGCTCGGCCTCGGCCTGCCGTACGACGCGGCCGTCCACCTCGCACTGTCGCCGGCAGCACGGGCGCGGCGCACGCCGCCCGACGACGCATGGACGCTACCCGCCTTCGACCGGTACGACGCCGACGTGTCGCCCGCCGCACTGGCCGACGTCGTCGTCCGCGTCGAGGATCCGCGTCGACCGGCGGTCACCGGACTGGCTAAATAGTTCGACCCTCGAACCATCTGGCGTAGCATGGGTGAAATGAGTTCTCTTCAAGCCGTGCGCGCGCTGGCGCGCATGTCGCGGTTGCTGGAACGCGCATCGGGCGATGTGAGCCTCGCGCATTACCGCGTGCTCGCCGCTGTCGCCGATGGCGACGAGCGCGCGTCGCTGGTGGCGAGCCGGCTCGCGTTGGGCAAGCCGACGATCAGCGCGAGCGTCGACGCGTTGTGCCGCCGCGGGCTGCTGCTGCGTGAGGACGTTGCACACGATCAGCGGGTCACCGCACTTCGCCTGACCGCTGCTGGCGAGGACCTGTTGCGCGAGACCGAAGCGGCTATGACCGAGCGCCTCGACGCCGTATTGGCCCGCATGCCGCGCGGTGCCGACAGCCTCGCAGCGCTCGCCCGGCTCGGCACCGGGCTGGACCGGTTGGCGAACGAGCGGCTGGCGGCGCGGTGACTGCGTCGACCACGCAACCAGGGTGGGTGCGCCGCCTGTGGGGCTACGTGCTGCGCCATCGTCGCAACGTGATCCTCGCGGTAAGCGCCGCGATCATCGGCAGCGCCTCACAGGTGCTCGTCCCGCTCATCGCGCGGCAGATCGTCGACAACGTGATCGTCACCCGGCGTGATTCGCTGTGGCCCTGGCTGGTGGCGCTGTTCGCCGCCGCGACCTTGACCTTCGCGCTCTCGTACGTGCGCCGATATCGCGGCGGCCAGGTCGCCCTCGGCGTGCAGCTTGACCTGCGCAACGCGATGCACGATCACCTGCAGGTGCTCGACCGCGATGCGTTGAGCCAGATGCCGACCGGTCAACTGGTCTCGCGAGCCAACTCCGACTCGACGCTCGTCCAGGGCTTGCTCAACTTCCTGCCGCTGATGACCGGCAACTTGCTGATGATGGTGCTCTCGCTGGTCGTCATGCTCTTCCTCTCGCCGTTGCTGGCACTCCTGGTCCTCGTCGTGCTTCCTGCGCTGTTCGTCGTGTCGTACCGGATGCGTCAGCGGGTGTTCCCGGCGACCTGGGACGGACAGCAACGCGAGGGGGACGTCGCGCAGATAGTCGACGAAGGCGTCACCGGCGTACGGGTCGTCAAGGCATTCGGCCAGGAGTCGCGTGAGCTGCGCCGCCTCGCCGGCGCGGCGCAGCGGCTCTACGGCTCGCGACTGCGCGCCACCCGCTTGCAAGCGCGCTACCAGCCGTTGCTCGAAGCGATCCCGTCCTTCGCGCAGGTCGCGATCCTCGTGCTCGGTGGTCTGCTGGTGCTGCACGGGCGGATCACGATCGGCACCTTCCTCGCGTTCTCCACCTACGTCGGGCAGTTCGTCGCCCCGGCACGCCAACTCGCCGGGGTGCTCACCGTAGGACAGCAGGCGCGGGCGGGCATCGAGCGGATCTTCCAGTTGCTCGACATCACGGCGGCGATCAGCGACGCGCCCGATGCCACCGCACTCACCTCCGTGCGTGGCGAGGTGGTCTTCGATGACGTCCAGTTCGGCTTCACCGACGAGGCGCTGGTGCTCGACGGCTTCACGTTGCGCGTGCCGGCCGGCGAGCGGGTCGCGCTCGTCGGGTCGAGCGGCAGCGGCAAGTCGACCGTGGCCGCGATGCTGTCTCGCTTCCACGATCCGTCGGCCGGCCGCGTGCTGCTCGACGGGCACGACCTGCGCAGCGTGACGCTGCACTCACTGCGGTCGAACGTCGGCGTCGCCTTCGAGGAAAGCTTCCTGTTCTCCGACACGATCCGCTCGAACATCGGCTACGGCCGGCCCTCGGCCACCGATACCGAGATCGAGGACGCCGCGCGCGCGGCGCAGGCGCATGACTTCATCACCGAAATGCCGAGGGGCTACCAGACGGTCGTCGGCGAGCGCGGGCTCACGCTATCGGGCGGGCAGCGGCAGCGCGTCGCCCTCGCGCGTGCCATCCTCGCTGATCCGCGGGTGCTAGTGCTGGACGACGCGACCAGCGCGGTCGACGCTCGCACCGAAGAGGCCATCCATGACGGACTGCGCGCGGTGCTGGCCGAGCGCACCACCGTGCTGATCGCGCACCGGGTGTCGACTCTGCATCTTGCCGATCGCGTTGTCGTGCTCGATGGCGGACGGGTCGTCGAGGATGGCACGCACGACGAGTTGATCGAGCGCAGCGCGCACTATCGCGGCTTGCTTTCCGGGCTCGAGGACGAGCCACTGCGCGCGGCCGGCGACAGCATCGAAGCCCTCGCGGTGCTGACTGCCGGCGGTGTCACCGCGTCGGCCTGGCAGCCGCCGTCGACGCCCGCACGGACGGCCCGAACGGTCGGACCGCCATCGCTCGGGCCGGGACTCGGTGGCAGTGGTGGCGGCTGGAAGCTGAACCTCGCGCCCACCCCGGAACTGCTGGCACGCGTGGCCAAGCTGCCGCCCGTGCACGACGTCGCCGCGATCGACGTCGACGCAGAATCGGTACACGAGCGCGAGTTCGGGCTGCTGCGATTGCTAGGCCGGTTCCGCAGGCCGTTGCTGCTGGGGCTCGCGTTGGTGGTGCTCGACGCCCTCGCGGGAGTGGCCGGACCGTACCTGGTGAAAACCGGGGTCGACTCGGGCGTCGGGCGTGGCTCGGAAGCTGTGCTGTTCGGGGCGGCGGGAGTATTTCTTGCCGTCGTCCTCGTCGATCTGCTCGACCAGGTTGCCTCGACGTTCGTCACCGGGCGGACGGCGGAACGCATCATGCTGTCGCTGCGTATGCGGATCTGGGCGCAACTCCAGCGGCTCTCGCTCGACTACTACGAGCGTGAGATGGCCGGCCGGATCATGACCCGGATGACGACCGACGTCGACCAGTTCGAGTCGCTTGTCGAAAACGGCCTGCTGAACGCGCTCGTCGCCTTCGTCACCTTCATCGGCGTCGGCGTCGCGCTGATCATCGTTGATGTCGAGCTCGGGTTGATCACCCTGAGCGTGGTCATCCCGCTCGCGGCCGCAACCGTCTGGTTCCGGCGCCGCGCGTCGAAGCTCTATGACCTCTCCCGAGACCGGATCGCTGCCGTCAATGCCGATTTCCAGGAGAGCCTGTCCGGCGTGCGCGAGTCGCAAGCGTTCGTGCACGAGGCGGCCACCATGGCGCATTTCCACGCACTCGGCCAGTCGTACCTGCGCTCGCGGGTGGCCGCGCAGCGGCTGGTCGCGACGTACTTCCCGTTCGTACAGTTCCTCTCGGCCGTGGCCGATGCTCTGGTGCTGGGCGTCGGCGCTGCGCTAGTGCCGTCCGGCTCGTTGACGGTCGGTGCGCTCATCGCGTTCCTGCTCTACATCGACATGTTCTTCTCACCGATCCAGCAGCTGTCGCAGGTGTTCGACGCGTGGCAGCAGACCCGGGTGTCGGTTGCCCGCATCGGCGGTCTGATGGCGCTGGACACGCTCACCCCGTCACCGGCGAATCCGGTTGAGCCAGGCGAGTTGCACGGCGAGCTGACGCTGTCCGATGTGCACTTCAGCTACCCGTCCTCGGCAAGCGGGCCGGCGCTGCGCGGTGTCGACCTGACCGTGGCTCCCGGCGAGACTGTCGCGCTTGTCGGCGAGACCGGCGCGGGCAAGTCGACGGTGCTCAAGTTGCTGGCCCGTTTCTACGATCCGGTGTCAGGGTCGGTCGCGGTCGATCAGCACGACCTGCGCACCCTTGACCTGCATGACTTCCGGGCGATTCTCGGCTACGTGCCGCAAGAGGCGTTTCTGTTCAGCGCGACAGTGCGCGACAACATCGCCTACGGCCGCCCGGATGCCAGCGACACCGAAGTTGAGGCCGCCGCCCGCGCGGTCGGCGCGCACGACGTGATCGCGACGCTGCCGAACGGCTACCTGACCACGCTGAGCGAGCGAGGCGGCTCGCTCTCGTCCGGGCAGCGCCAGCTGATCGCGCTCGCCCGCGCCGAGCTGGCCGATCCGGTGCTGCTGCTGCTCGACGAGGCGACCTCGAATCTCGACCTGGCCACCGAGTCGCGGGTCACCAGCGCGATGCGACGGGTGGCGCACGATCGCACGACGATCGTCATCGCGCACCGGCTGCAGACCGCACGCCTGGCAGACCGGATCGCGCTGCTCGATCACGGCCGGATCACCGAGATCGGCACGCATGAGTCGTTGCTCGAACTGGACGGCAGCTACGCGCGCATGTGGCGGGCGTTCGAGACCGTTGACCTCAAGTCAGCTTGAGCTGATTTGCTGGGTGGGACGCCATTCAGTGGTCGCCGGCCTGGTGTCGACCGACCCGTGGGTGGTGCGGATGGTCGAGATTCGCGGTGCCGCCGAGGCGCTCTCGCACGGCGGCGCTGATCATTCCTCGACCTATTGCCGTAATCGAGGCGATATTCGGGCTCAACCGGCGGGGTGGCACGCCTACCCCCACAGGAGGCGTGCCACCACCGGAAAGAGTGCACGACAACGCGCACTCGCAGTTCTGTTCCGGAATTGACGAATTGATGCCGGAGCACGGCCGTTTGGCTCGTGAATCAACGCTTCGGCAATGAGCGGAACGCTCTAGGATTTGGCAGCGGGACAGCCAAACTCAATCCGAAAGACTGAAGGACCCAGTCCGTTTAGGTTACCCCAAAACGCGACAATGACACGCTAATCGCGTGGCACGTTATCCGCGTCGGGCTATTCGCGATGCCGTGCGCGTGCTCGGCGCACGGCTTCATCGACCAGGTGCTGCGCGACGACGGCGAGCTTGATGTTTTCGGCTTGGCTGATCGCCCGCAACCGCGCGAAACACTCGGTTGGTGTGTCGCCGGTTCGGGCACGCAGGATGCCGATGGCCTGGTCGATGACCGGACGGCTGGACAGCGCGGTCTGCAGTTGCTCGGCCAGCGCGCGCGCCTTGGCCAGCACGTGCGCGTTGTGGACAGCCACGGCCGCCGGCGCAGCGAACAGCTCACCCAGCTCGGCCGCATGGTCGTCGAACACGTCCTTGCCGCGGGCATACACGTTGATCGCGCCGACGACCTGATCCGGCAGCAGCAGCGGCAGCGAGAGCACGCTGTGCACCCCGAGCCGTCCGACCCGCGGACCGAACCTCGGCCACATCTTTTCGCCACCGAGCGATCCGGACCGCACGGTGCGCCGCTCGAGCGCCGCAGTGATGCACGGGCCTTCGTTGAGCACGGCGTACTGGATCTCGTCGATCTCGCGCACGAAATCGGCGCTGGCGGCGAGCGCTTCGACTCGGTTCTCGGGGCGATCTATACGGAGCAGCGTCACGCCTGCTCCGTCGGCACCGGGCACGGCGCCGGCTGCGAACGTCGCCACCCGATTCAGCAGCTGCTCGAGACCGAAGGTTTCGGTCACTAGGCCGGCCAGCTGGTTCAGGCTCGTCTGCAGATCGGCGCTGTCCGCGCGCCCGCGGTCCATCCCTGGGTCGGGCGGCAGCCCGTCCGGCCCGGTCATTGCGTGGCTCTCATCTGTGGACTCCGGCGACCAGGCGAACATCGTCGAATGTCATGTGTCGTGCTACCTCCAGCAACACGTACCAGTGTATCGAGATTCTGCGTGTGCGCAGCTTCCGAACGCGTGATCAGGCGACGCAGCATCCACAACAAAGGACGCAGCGAGCCACTGGCTCGTCGACGCAGCGGCGGACAGCTGGTCGGTTCCTGCGGGCTGATGGTTCCAACAAAGACGAATCTACAGGTTTCGTCGCTCATCGTGATCTGCGCTCCTCGTCCAGGGCATAAAGCAAGCTCCGGGCAACGGCGTGCGAGCGGACCCCACCGCACGC
>DASRSG010000164.1:0-7781 GCA_035656595.1 Jatrophihabitantaceae bacterium
AGCCGCGCCCGGGCGTCGGAAAGCGTTGACTTGACCGTTCCCTCCGCGCAATCCATCCGCGTCGCTACCTCAGCGAGCGGAAACCCGAGGTAGTAGTGCAGCTCTATCGCCAAGCGCTGCCTGCGTGACAGCTTCCCCAACGCGTCGCGTAGATCGAGGTCGACGGCACCGGCGATATCGCGGGAAACCTCCGACAGGACGGAAATGCTTCGCCTGCGCCTTCGCGTCTTGTACGCCTGGTCGGCCACGATCGCGAGCAGCCAGTTCCGCGCCGTGCCTCGAGCCGCGTCGAACTGCGACCGCTTGCGCCAGGCGTCGGTGAGCGCGTCCTGCAGCACGTCGTCGGATTCACCTGCTGGGCCGAGCCGGCTCGCGAGCGCCGCCATCACGTCCCAATGCGGGCGGACGAGATCCGCGAAAGCCTCCCGCTCGCTCATCAGCTCGGCGATAGCGTCCACACCCTCTGTACCCGCCGCGCGCCAAATCGGTTGGGTCGGCGATCAGAGATTCTGTTGTAGCGCCTCGTCCTTGAGGCGGGCGGTGTCGCGCAGCGCGTCCTGGAAAACGACGATCCGCTGCATCAACTCCGGATCCGACGCAGCGAGCATCCGGACGGCCAGCAGCCCCGCGTTGCGCGCGCCGCCGATCGACACCGTTGCCACCGGTACACCGGCCGGCATCTGGACGATCGACAGCAGTGAATCCATCCCGTCCAGATACTTCAGCGGGACGGGCACGCCGATGACCGGCAGCGGGGTCAGCGACGCGACCATGCCGGGCAGGTGCGCCGCACCCCCGGCCCCGGCGATGATCACGCGCAGCCCCCGGCCAGCGGCCTGCTGCGCGTAGCTGGCCATGTCCAGTGGCATCCGGTGGGCCGACACGACGTGGGCCTCGAACGCCACGTCGAACTCGCGCAGCGCCTCGCCGGCTGACGACATCACCGACCAGTCGGAGTCACTACCCATGATCACGCCGACGACGGGTTCAGGCACCGGAATCCCCATTCGATAGATAGTCCGCCGCTTCACGTGCGCGTGCGCGCACCTCGGCGAGTGAACCGCCGAGTGCGGTCACGTGTCCGACCTTGCGGCCGGGACGGAATCCCTTGCCGTACAGGTGGATCTTCACGTCGGGCCAGCGCGCCAGGCAGTGGTGCACCCGCTCGTCGATGCTCGCCGGCACGACGTCGGCCGGGCCACCGAGCAGGTTCGCCATGACCACCACCGGCGCAGTCATGGTGGTCGCCCCCAACGGGTAGTCCAGCACTGCACGCAGGTGCTGCTCGAACTGCGACGTGCGGGCGCCCTCGATCGTCCAGTGCGCGGAGTTGTGCGGACGCATCGCGAGCTCGTTCACCAGCAGCCGTCCGTCGGTCGTCTCGAACAGCTCCACCGCGAGCACGCCGGTGACGTCGAGCTCTTTGGCGAGCTGCAGCGCGAGCTGCTGCGCCTGGTCGGCTCGCGCTTCGGGCAAGTCGGGTGCCGGCGCGATCACCTCGACGCAGATCCCGTCGCGCTGCACGGTCTCGACGACCGGCCAGACGGCACCCTGCCCCCACGGCGAGCGGGCAACGTCGGCGGCCAGTTCGCGGCCGATGGATACCTTCTCCTCGGCGAGCAGCGGCGTCCCGGACGCGATCACCGCGGCCGCGTCGAGCGCGTTGGCCACGATCCAGACGCCCTTGCCGTCGTAGCCGCCGCGCGTCGCTTTGAGGACGAGCGGCCACCCCACGCGGCCGGCGAACTCGTCCAGCTCGGCTGCGGACGAGACCGGCGCCCACCGCGGGCAGGGCACCCCCAACCCGGCCAGTTTCGACCGCATCGCCGCCTTGTCCTGGGCGTACCGCAGCGCCGACGCGCCCGGCCGCACCGCCACACCCTCCTCGGCGAGCGCGGCGATGTGCTCGTTCGGGACGTGCTCGTGATCCCACGTGACGACGTCGCAGCCGGCGGCGAAGGCGCGCAGGTCGTCGAGCGAGCGGTAATCGCCCGCCATCACATCGTGCGCGACCAGGGCAGCCCCGTCATCGACCGATTCGGCCAGGATCCGCAACGACTGGCCAAGCGCGATCGCGGCCTGATGGGTCATCCGGGCCAGTTGCCCGGCCCCGACCATGCCGACCACGGGCAGTCCGGTGCGGGCGTCCACAAAGGGTGAGCTTAGAGCGGCACAGGCAATCGCCAACTACCGGCAGTAGGCTGGCATTCGATGACCACCAGCCCGCCCATACCGCGGTTGCGCCATTACCTGCGTAACTCGTGGCGGGTCTTGCTGAAGGAAGTCAGCGCGTTCGGCTTCATCGGCGCAATTGCCTTCGCGATCGACCTCGGCGTGTTCGCCTGGCTGTCGCCGCACGGCGCGATCAAGGCGAACATCGTGTCGACGACCCTGTCGACGACCTTCGCCTACTTCGGCAACCGCTACCTGTCCTTCTCGCACCGGGCACGCACCAGCGTCGGCCGCGAAACGGCGTTCTTCTTCGGCATCAACATCATCACGCTGGTCTTCTCCGCGCTGTGCATCGCGGTATTCGTGTATCCGCTGCACTACGGGCATGGCAGCAAGACGGTGTTCATCGTCAAGGTCGTCACGATCGGCATCGGCACGATCTTCCGGTTCTGGGCCTACAAGCGCTTCGTTTTCCTGCATCCCGATCGCGTGCACGCACTCGACATCGATGTCGACCAGGAGCTGGCCGAATAGGCCTTAGTCGCCGCCGCCGATATCGGTCTGGAAGGCCTCGTAGATCAGGTCGGCGCCGCGCTGCCGGTGCCGCACGATCCGTTCGAGCAGTTCGTTGCCCTGCGTGCGCAGCCCGTCGACATCAAGCGGGGTGACCGGCGCGTCGGACGCCGCTGCCAGCGCGACGATGTCAGCAGCGATCGGGCCGTGCTCATCGGCCAGCGCGGCGACCTGGTTGGCCAGCCGCAGATCGCCACCGAGGATCGCTTGGTGCAGCCCGTCAGGGCCTTCGGTCACCTCGACGTGCAGAGCGAATTCGGACGTGAGCCGGCCGAGCGCCGCATGCAGCTGCTCGCCCCAGATCACCGCCCGGTCCGTGGCCGGCGCCGTCAGGCCGCGGGCCAACACGTCGAGGGTCTCGCGCAGCTCGGCCCGCCGTTGCCGGACGGCCTCGAGTTCACTGGTGCGCGCGGTGGTGTCCATCGGTGCCTCCTGCAGAGTCGCCGTGGTGCCGGAAGTCCATGCTGCGTGACAAATCGGGCGGCGTCCAGAGCTAACCGGCGCCCTCGTCGCGCAATGTCACACCGAGATGCGGACCGAACCGCGCGCGGCCGCCGCGATCGCGGCGGCGACCTCGTCGTGACCGCGCGCCAAGAGGCCGACGGTGACCCGGATGTGCGGGGGCGCTCCGGCCCGCACGGCGAACGGCGCTCCGGGGGCCACCCCGATCCCCTGACTGGCCAGCCGGACGACCGCCGCCGTCTCGTCTGCGACAGGTACCCACAGGTTGATTCCGTCCGTCCCACCGACCGCGATCCCGTGCTCCCCGAGAGCGGCAACCATGGCACTGCGCCGCTCGGCGTACACGGCACGGGCGTGCGCGACGGCTCGCACCGAGTGCCCGTCGGTGAGCAGGCCGTGCAGCAGCCGCTGCAGCAGCCGGCTGCTCCAGCCCTGGCCGAGCTGGCGCAGGGCCGAGATGCGGCGCGCGATGTCCTCCGGCGCGCTGAGGGCGGCCAGGCGCAGGTCGGGCCCGTGCGACTTGGCGAAGCTGCGCACGTGCACCGTCCGCTCCGGCAGCCACTGGCCCAGGCTGATCGGGTCGGTCGCCGCGACGGCGCCCGCCGAGTCGTCCTCGATGACTGCGGCGGAGGTGCACCGCACGACGTCGGCGAGCTCGGCCGCGCGTTCTGCGGTCAGCGAGACGCCGGTGGGGTTCTGGGCGCGCGGCTGCAGGTACACCGCGGTGACGGTGGGCAGCGCACGCAGCCCGTCCGCGGTCATCCCGGACGCATCGACCGCGACGCCGATGACCTCGGCGCCGCGCGACTCGAGCAGGTCGAGCAGCGGCGGGAAGGCTGGGTGCTCGACCGCGACCCGGTCGCCGAAGCCGACCAGCACTCGCGTGGCCAGCTCGATGCCGTCCATCGCACCGTCCACCACGGTGAGGTCGTCGGCGGCGAAGGGCCACTGCGCCCGCAGTACCTCGGCCAGCTCGGGCAGCACCGGGTCATCGAGGTAGCTGCCGGGTGTGGCCGCGTCGGTGAGCGCGCCGAGCGCCCGGGACAGGTCGGGCAGCAGCGCCGGGTCGGGGACGCCGGTGGACAGATCGATCCGGAACGCGGTGTTGCGGTCGAGGGCGCGCTGGTAGCGCAGGCTGGCCGGACGCTGCCGGTCGGCCACCGTGGTGCCGCGGCGGCCGTCGGTGCGGATCGTGCCGGAACGCGCCAGCAGGGCCCAGGCCGCGCTCACCGTGGTCGGCGAGACGCCCAGTTCGCCGGCCACCGTCCGGATCGCCGGCAGCCGGGTCCCCGGCAGCAACGCGCCTTCGCGGATCGCCCGGCTCACCGCGGTGGCCAGACCGCGCGACGACAGCTCGTCCAGCCGGCTCTCGACCTCGAGAAGTGACCTGTCCATCTTTGTAACATAGCAATACACGTATTGTGCGGTACAGTCCGCGCTTCTATCGTCGTCGGCATGAGCACTCGTATTTCGCACTGGATCGACGGCACCTCCACTCCCGGCACGTCGGGACGCACCGGGCCGGTCTACAACCCGGCCACCGGCCTGCAGAGCGGCGATGTCGATCTCGCCAGCAAGGCTGAGGTCGGTGCGGCGGTTGCCAGCGCGAAGGCGGCCTGGCGCGACTGGCGCAGCGCGTCGCTGTCCAAGCGCAGCGGCATCCTGTTCGCCTTCCGCCAGCTGCTGCACGACAACGCCGACGAGCTGGCCAAGATTCTCACCGCCGAGCACGGCAAGGTGCTCAGCGACGCGCAGGGCGAGATCGCGCGCGGCCTGGAGAACGTCGAGTACGCGTGCGGCGTGCCGGAGCTGATGAAGGGCGGCTTCAGCGAGCAGGCCGCGACCGGCGTCGACGTCTACTCGATCCGCCAGCCACTCGGCGTCGTCGCCGGGATCACCCCGTTCAACTTCCCGGCCATGGTGCCGCTGTGGATGGCCGCCAACGCGATCGCGTGCGGCAACACCTTCGTGCTCAAGCCGTCGGAGAAGGATCCGTCCTCGGCGCTGTTCATCGCCGAGCTGTGGAAGCGGGCCGGCCTGCCCGACGGCGTGTTCAACGTCGTGCACGGCGACAAGGAAGCAGTCGACGCCATCCTCGAGCACGACGACATCGCTGCGGTCAGCTTCGTGGGCTCGACACCGATCGCGCGCTACATCTACGAGAAGGGGACGGCCGCGGGCAAGCGGGTGCAGGCCCTCGGCGGCGCGAAGAACCACATGGTCGTCCTTCCCGACGCCGACATCGACATGGCCGCCGACGCAGCAGTGTCGGCCGCCTACGGCGCAGCCGGCGAGCGCTGCATGGCGATCTCGGTCGCGGTGGCTGTCGGCGGCGTCGGCGACACCCTCGTCGACGCGATCGCGGCGCGGCTGCCGAAGCTGCGCGTGGGCGACGGCATGGATCCCGACTCGGTGATGGGTCCGTTGATCACCGGCGAGCACCGTGACAAGGTCGCCGGCTACATCGCGGCGGGTGCGTCGTCCGGGGCGGCCGTCGTGGTCGACGGACGCGAGGCCGACGTCCCGTCCGAGGGCTTCTTCCTCGGCACGACCCTGCTCGACAAGGTCACCCCCGACATGGCGGTCTACCGCGACGAGATCTTCGGACCGGTGCTGTGCGTCGTGCGCGCCGAGACCTACGACGATGCCGTCGACCTGATCAACGCCAACGAGTTCGCCAACGGTGTCGCGATCTTCACGCGTGACGGTGGTGCGGCGCGGCGGTTCCAGTTCGACATCGAGGTCGGCATGGTCGGCATCAACGTGCCGATCCCAGTCCCCGTTGCGTACTACTCGTTCGGCGGCTGGAAGAGCTCGCTGTTCGGTGACACGCACATGTACGGCCCGGAGGGCGTCAACTTCTACACCCGCGGCAAGGTGGTCACGTCACGGTGGCCCGACCCGGCGACGTCCAAGATCGATCTCGGCTTCCCGCGCACCCGCTGACCACTTTGCCCCGCTAATGCACGCTGGCGCCGCGTTCCAGCATGCATACGCGGGGCAAGGCTGAGGAAGGAATCTGAATGAGCAACCCGCTGGATGGCATCCCCACTGACGTCGAGACGGTCAAGGCGCTGGACAAGGCCCACGTCTTCCACTCGTGGTCGGCGCAGGCGCTGATCGATCCGCTGCCGATCGCGTCGGCGCAGGGCTCGTACTTCACCGACTACGACGGCAAGTCCTACCTGGACTTCTCGTCACAACTGGTGAACGTCAACATCGGCTACCAGCACCCGAAGCTGGTCGCGGCCATCCAGGACTACGCGGCGAAGATGTGCACCGTCGCGCCCTCGTTCGCCAACGACGCGCGCAGCGAGGCGGCCCGGCTCATCGCCGAGATCGCGCCCGGTGACCTCAACCAGGTGTTCTTCACCAACGCCGGCGCCGAGGCGAACGAGAACGCGGTCCGGCTGGCCCGGCTGCACACCGGGCGCCACAAGATCCTCGCCATGTATCGCAGCTACCACGGCGCGACACACGCATCGATCGCGCTGACCGGTGACCCGCGGCGCTGGGCCTCGGAACCGTCGATCTCGGGCGTCGTGCACTTCTGGGGTCCGTATCCGTACCGGTCGGCGTTCTTCTCCTCCACCCCCGAAGAGGAGACCGAGCGCGCGTTGCAGCACCTGCGCGACACGATCATGGTCGAGGGTGCGGCGACGATCGCGGCGATCATGCTCGAGCCGGTGGTCGGCACCAACGGCATCCTCGTCCCGCCGCCTGGCTATCTCGAGGGCGTGCGCGCTATCTGTGACGAGCACGGCATCGTGATGATCTCCGACGAGGTGATGGCCGGGTTCGGGCGCTGCGGCGAGTGGTTCGCCGTCGACCACTGGGGAGTGACACCCGACCTGATCACCTTCGCCAAGGGCGTCAACTCCGGCTACGTCCCGCTCGGCGGCGTGATCCTCAACGACGCGATCGCCGGCAGCTTCCAGGAGCGGGTCTACCCCGGCGGGCTCACCTACTCGGGACACCCGCTGGCCTGCGCGTCGGCGGTCGCATCGATCAACATCTTCAAGGACGAGGGCATCATCGAGCATGCGCGCTCGCTCGGCACGGACGTGATCGGACCGGAGCTTGCCAAGATCGCCGACCGGCACCCCTCGGTCGGCGACGTCCGCGGGCTGGGCGTGTTCTGGGCGGTCGAGCTGGTCAAGGACCGCGCCACCCGCGAACCGCTCGTCCCCTACAACGCCGGTGGTGCGGCTAACGCGCCGATGAGCGAGTTCGCGGCCGCGTGCAAGCAGCGCGGCATGTGGCCCTTCATCCACTTCAACCGCACGCACGTGGTGCCGCCGTGCACGGCGAGCGAGCAAGAGGTGCGCGAAGGGCTGGCGATCCTGGACGAGGCGCTCGAGGTCGCCGATCGGTACTGCGCGAGCTAGCGATCCGCTGGCCCGCGGCGCCTCCGCTCGGCGGCGAACGGCGCGCGAGGTTGCCCAATCGCGTCGTTAAGTGGAGTGAGCCTTGATCGTTCCTGTTGCTAACAGCCGCCTTACACGATGTAGGGTCCGATCGACCCGATGAGGTGCGCCCTCCGCACGCGCAGCTCTCCAGGATTGCCCTGAAGG
>DASRSG010000165.1:0-9574 GCA_035656595.1 Jatrophihabitantaceae bacterium
CGATCCGTCCCGGTCAGGTGGCGCGCGTGATCGCGCTGGTCGCCGACGGCTCGCTCTCGACCGCGCTCGCCCGGCAGGCAGTCGACGGCGTGCTCGAGACCGGGCATGACGTCGACGAGGTCGTCGCCGAGCGTGGCCTCAAGGTCGTCTCGGATACCGGTGCGCTCGAACAGGCTGCCGATGACGCGATCGCGGCCAACCCCGACATTGCCGCGAAGGTGCGAGGCGGCAAGCTGCCCGCGGTCGGCGCGCTCGTCGGCGCGGTCATGAAGGCGACCCGCGGACAGGCCGATGCCGCGGCAGTCAAGGCGATTCTGTTCGAGCGATTGGGCGTTTCCGAGTAGTGGTCGATTGGGCCGGGCATGACGGCACGGCGACATCGCGCCGGTACCGGGCCATGGCCGAGCGGCAACTGCACGGTGTCTCGCCGTCCTACGAGCGGCTGTGCCGCGGCGCCGCTGACGACGCCGAGCTCATCGCGCACCTCGACTCGCTGCCCGCCCCGAAGCGGCAGCCGAACCTGCTGCTGGCGAGCGTCCGCTTCCTGGACGGCCCGGTCGACAGCTACCCCGCGTTTCGCGCGTTCGTCCTGTCGCGGTGGGACGAGGTGGCCGCGACGCTGCGCGCCAGGCGCACGCAGACGAACGAGCCGCGGCGGTGCGCGACGCTGCTGCCCGCGCTGGCCGCCTTGCCACAACCGCTGGCGTTGCTCGAGGTGGGCGCGTCGGCCGGCCTGTGCCTGTATCCGGACCGCTACGCCTACCGGTACGACGATGCGCCCCAGCTCGGGTCGTCCCCTGTCGTGTTCGACTGTCGGGTGACCGGCCCCGCGCCCCTCCCGGCGGTACTGCCGTCGATCGTGTGGCGGGCCGGGCTCGACCTCAGCCCGCTCGATGTCGGCAATGACGAGGACGTGCGCTGGTTGACGAGCCTGGTCTGGCCCGAGCAGCGCGACCGGTTCGACACCTTGCGCCGTGCCGTCGAACTGGCTCGCGAGCAACCCGCGGCCATCCACCGCGGAGATCTCACCACCGACCTCGCGACGCTTGCGCTCGCGGCGCCCGCGCAGGCGACGCTCGTCGTGTTTCACTCGGCCGTGCTCGCCTACCTCGACGACGAGCAGCGCTCGGCCTTCCGGCGCGAGGTGGCAGCGATCGCCGCGCGGCGGCCGACGGTGTGGCTGTCGAACGAAGGACCGGGCGTCGTGGTCGACCGACCGGCACCGGCGGGCTTCGTTCCGTTCGTGCTCGCGCGTGACGGGTACCCGCTGGCCGAGACCAGCCCGCACGGCGAGTGGCTGAACTGGTTCGACCAGCCGTCGAGGCGGGAATGATTTTGAAGTGATCTTCCGCGCCGTCGCGCTCGCCGTTGTGCTCTGCTGTGCCGCCACCGCGTGCGACTCAGGCGCGGCGCCGGGGCCGCCGCCGACCGCCGCGCCGAGCCACACGGTCACGGGTGGCGCACCCGCTGATATGGCGTACACGCTCAACCTGCTCGACGGGGCCAAGGTGGTGCAGGTGCACGCCGCACCGCTGCACGGCCACCTCTTCCAGATCACCACACCGACCGGCAGCGAAGTCGTCCCCGCTGCGCACCAGGACGGTTCGGCGGTGGAGGTGAACCTCGCCGGCGGTGGCAATGGCGACCTATCGATCACTCTCGACGAGATCGTGCCGTGGAACCTCAAATTCAGTTCGGGGGTGTCGACCCTGTCGGTGGACATGCGCTCAGGGACGTTGCGTGGTCTCACGGCGCTGCAGGGCATCAGCACGGTCGACCTCACGGCTGGCGCCCCGCACGGACGGGTCGTGCTGCGCGAACTCGGCGGGATGAGCGTCCTCGCGCTGCACGTACCGCGGATAACACCGGTCAGTGTGAAGGCATACGCCGGCGCGGGAACCGTGTCGGTGTTCGGGCAGTCGGAGTCCGGCGTCAGCGCCGGCACGACGCTCAGCTCGCCGTACCTCGGCCCTAGCCTGTACCGCGTGGACGCCGTGGGCGGGGTAGGCACGCTGACTGTCGATACGGCTGGCTAGCGGTCGAGCGGAGTCGCGTGCCGTGGCTGGTGCACGCCATTGATCGTCATGGGCTCGATTGTGCAACGCTCTGCGGCGTGCGGGCACAGCGTATTGCACGAGTAGGACTGCTCGCGCTGCTCCTCTCGCTGGCCACTGCGCTGCCGGCCCTGGCGGCCGATCCGAGCGTGCTCTGCCACATTCGTGACCAGCGCATCGACGAGGCGAGCGGGATCGCACGCGGTATCGCCTCACCCGGCGTGTTCTACGTCCAGAACGACAGCGGAGACAGCGCGCGGTTCTTCGCCGTCGATGCCGGCACAGGCCGATCGCGCGCGGTTTACGCCGTGCCGCACGCCACGAACCACGATTGGGAGGATCTCGCGGTAGCCCGTGATGCCGCTGGCACACCATCGGTGTGGCTGGCTGACATCGGCGACAACAACGGCGTGCGCCACGAGGTGCAGCTGTACCGGGTCGATGAGCCACAGGTCGACATGTCGCGCTCCGATGTCACGGCGCAGACGCACGCGCCCGACCTGTGGCGGCTGCGATACCCGTCCGGACCGGTCAACGCCGAGGCACTGGCTGTGGCGCCGGGTGGGCGCGCCTACGTGATCACCAAGGCGGCGGACGGCAGGTCTGCGGTGTACCGCGTCCCGCCCCGCCCGGATGCGCGACATGTGCAACTGCTGCAGCGCGTCGGCTCGATCCGTTTCGTCTCGCGCGGCGGGCTCGTGCCGGCCAGCCTGCAGGTGCTCGCCACCGGTGCGGCGCTGTCGCCGGACGGCGCGCTGCTCACCGTCCGCACCTACACCGATGCCTACGTGTGGCAGGTGCGGCACGGCGACGTGGCGGCGGCCATCCGGCATCGCCCCGCGCACATCGCAATCCCACTTCAGCCCCAAGGCGAGGGCGTGGGCTTCGACGCTGGTGCGCTCGTGCTGGATTCTGAAGGCGCGAGCACGCCGGTCTATCGCGTGCCGTTGCCGTCGGCGCTGCGGCCGCGACCGTCGAGCACACCGTCGAGCGCGCCCCCAGGCCGATCCACCAGCCAACCAACAGCGACCGCATCGTCGGCTGATTCGGCAGATCTGACGCCCTACCTCGTCCTGGTCGTGCTCGTCGTCGTGATTGGGCTCGGGTTTGCGGTGTGGTGGCGGCGCCGGCGGGAATGATGCGGGTCATGACTCTCGCGCTCCCGCATTACAAGACCTCGACCTGGGTCTTGATCATCGTCGCCGCTTTGGTGCTGCTTTCGGTGGCCGCAGCGTTCCTCGGGCGGGCGTTGGTGCGGCGCGGTATGCGCGAGCCGTTCGTCGTCCGGTACATCAACCGGACGTCCGAGCGGGTGGTGACAGTGATCAAACGACCGATCACCATCGCGGTGCTCGACGAGGTTGGCGACGTCCTGAGGTCAGGTAACTACACCCGCAATGTCGCCTCGGCGCTGCACGAGAACCATCAGGAGATCAAGGACATGATTTCGGAGAAGGTGCGAGCCGATCCGAGCGCGGCACGCTCGATCGGTCTGCTGCCGTTCCACGACCGGCTGATCGAAGAGATCACCGAGGCGTCGTTGCGGGTGATCTTCGAGGTGCTGTCCGATCCACGCACCGACGAACTGGTCTCGGACATCCTGCGCGACAACCTCACCCAGATCCGCGCCGCCGTCGTAGCGCACGGCAGCTGACCCGGGCTGGTCAGGTCGGGTCGTGCCCGCCCCCGCTTGCGCTCGGCACGATGCGCAGGACCCGCTCGTCGGCACGCACCGGGTGCCCATGGCCGTCGCGGTTCGACGTGGTGATCCACAACGCGCCGTCGGGCGCGGCGACGACGGTCCGCAACCGGCCGTACTTGCCACGCAGCGAAGGAGCGAAGCGGCCCAGGGCGAGCGCGCCGTTACGGCCCGGCTTCAGATCGGCGGCGAGCATCGCGTGGCCGCCGCGCGAGGTGACGTAGAGAACCTGGCCGAGCACTGCGCACCCGCCGGGTGCTCGGCTCGTTTCTGGCAGCGTGGTCAGTGGAGCCTGCTCAGCCGGCACGCCCGCCGGCCAGCTGTAGGCGCCACCGGCCTCGACCACGTTGATCGGGTCATCGGGCGTCGCGCTGCCCAGCGCCTCGGTCTGGAACGCGATGTTGGTATCCGCGTCGACGCAAAGCCCATCCGTCTCGCGGAATCCGGAGGCATACACGCGCGAGTGCTTCGTCGGGTTTCCTGCCGCGGCACGCCCGATGTCACTGACCCGCAGCACCTTGCCGGCGAGGCTGCCCGGGTCGGCAGCCTGCAGCGGATGCCCGGCATCGCCGGTTCCCACCAGTAGCGAACCGTCGGGCCGGAAAGCCAGCCGTCCGGTGTTGTCGCGGTGCCCACGCGGAATGCCCTTCAGCACCGTGGTGATCGGACCCTTCAGGGTGAACGCGACGACACGGTTGTCGGTGTGCGTGGTGATGTAGGCGAAGATCAGGTTGTCCTCGTCGTAGTTCGGCGAGAGGGCGAGATCGAGCAGACCGCCGCCACCGACCGTGCTGATGCCGGGAATGGTGCGCACGGTGTGGACGGGCCGGCGGGGCTGTGGATACACCCGCACGATGCGCCCGGTGGCGCGCTCGCCCACCAGCGCGGTGTTGTCCGGGAGGATCGCGATGCCGGTGGGGGAGTTCAGCCGTGCCGCGACCACGTTGGCGTCGCCCGGCTTGTTCGCGGGCTGGGACGGCGTACCCGCAGGTGCGGTCGGCACCGGCGCCGGTTGGCCGGGCTGCTGGTTGCCCGGCGGATTGCCCTCGCCCTGGAAGGACGGTTTGGGCCGCCAGGTCGGTCCGGACGACGTGCCGGCCGATCCGCACGCCGCCAGCAGCAGCGCCGTCGCGGCGACGGCGCATCCGGCGCGGAAGCGGTGGGCACGCATCTACCCAGTCTGCCTGCTCATCCTGTGCGGTGCGGCATTAACGTGGGAAGGGTGATCACAGCTTGCGTACCGGACCAGTCGTCTCGAGATCAGCTGGAGCCGTTGCCTGACGGCGTCCGCGTGCTCGTCTGGGACGGCAAGAGCGAGCCGCCCGATGGCGTCGAGGAGACCGAATTCCTGCTCGGCAGCTACACGGGTGGCCCGGTGGCCGGAACCGTGCTCGCCGCGATGCCGCGCCTGCGGGTCATCCAGCTGCTGTCAGCCGGCGTCGAGCGCTGGTTGCCGCTGGTGCCCGACGGGGTAACGCTGTGCAACGGCCGCGGCGTGCACGGCGGGGCGACGGCAGAGCTGGCCGTCGCAGGGATCCTCGCGCTGGTACGCCGGTTGCCGTTCTTCCTGGGCGAACAGGCGGCGCAACGCTGGTCGCAGGAGGCCACCGATGATGTCGACGGCAAGCGGCTGCTCGCCATCGGTGCCGGCGACATCGGGCGCCGCGTCGCCGCAGCGCTCGAGGTTTTCGGCGCCGAGACGACCTTCGTCGGTCGGTCGGCGCGCGATGGGGTCCACGGCACCGACGAGCTGCCCGCGCTGCTGGCCGCCGCCGACATCGTTCTCATCGCCATCCCCGCGACCGACGAGACGCACGGGCTGGTGGGTGCGAAGTTCCTCGCCACGCTGCCGGACGGTGCGATCGTCGTGAACATCGCTCGCGGCAGCATCGTCGACACCGATGCGCTGCTCGCCGAGCTGCAAGCCGAGCGGCTGCACGCCTTCCTCGACGTCACCGATCCCGAGCCGTTGCCGGCAGACCATCCGCTCTGGCAGGCGCCAAATCTGATCATCACCCCGCATGTCGGCGGCGGCACGCACGGCTGGGAGCGGCGCGGGTACCGGCTGGTGCGCGAGCAACTCGAGCGCTTCGTCAGTGGTGCCGAGCTCGAGAACGTCGTCGGCGAGGCGTACTAGCGGCGAGACCGCCGACCGGGCGCGTACTTCCGCGGAGCGGCGGGAATGTCGGGCAACCGTCCGTCGCTGACCTGGGCGAGCGCCGACAGGTCGGCGAGCCCGACACAGGGCAGGCGCACGGAGCCGTCCTCGCACACCGCGTAGACCGAGTGGCCGGTGATCGACAGGCCGCGGATCTTGTCCCACGGCAGCGTCCGCGAGCCGAAAGCGGCGCGAACCCGGATCCCGGCAGCCGAGACGAAGGTGGCGGTCTGGGCGATGAAGATCCCCGCGATCACCGGGATCACGAGCAGCACGAGCCGCCAGGTGGGGCCGGCCGAACCGCCTTGGTCACCGCCTCCGCGCGACAACGCCAACGGGGCAACGCAGAACAGCAGGATGAGCACGGCGACGTATGCCGAGCGCGGTAGCCGGAAGACCAGGGTCTTTCCGGCGTTTTCGCGAGCATCGGCCACGCCTAGACGGTAACCCGTACGCTCTTCGACGTGAGTAGAGAGACGCCGCGAGAGCATCGCAAGCCACACAGCTCGATCGTCACCGACGGTGTGGAGCGCGCCGGCGCACGCGGGATGCTGCGCGCGGTAGGAATGGGCGACGACGACTGGCGCAAGCCGCAGATCGGCGTCGCCAGCAGCTGGAACGAGATCACGCCGTGCAACCTTTCGCTGGACCGGCTGGCGAAACGGGCCAAGATCGGCGTCAAGGGTGCCGACGGGTTTCCGCTGGAGTTCGGGACTATCTCGGTGTCCGACGGGATCTCGATGGGGCACGACGGCATGCACTACTCGCTGGTCTCCCGCGAGGTGATCGCCGACTCGGTCGAGACCGTGTTCCGAGCCGAGCAACTCGATGGCGGCGTGCTGCTCGCCGGCTGCGACAAGTCGCTGCCCGGCATGCTGATGGCCGCGGCCCGACTCGACGTGGCCGCCGTCTTCCTCTACGCGGGCTCGACGTTGCCCGGTCAGTACCGGGGCCGCACGGTCACCATCATCGACGCGTTCGAAGCGGTCGGCGCCTGTTTGGCCGGACGGATGACCCGCGACGAGCTCACCGAGATCGAGAAGGCGATCTGTCCGGGCGAAGGCGCCTGCGGTGGCATGTACACGGCGAACACGATGGCCAGCGCGGCCGAGGCGCTGGGCATGTCACTGCCCGGCAGCGCATCGCCGCCGGCGCCTGACGCGCGGCGCGACCATTACGCGGAGCGGTCCGGCGAGGCTGCCGTCCATCTCGTCGACGCCGGCGTCACCACCCGTCAGATCCTGACCAAGGACGCGTTCGAGAACGCGATCACCGTCGTGATGGCACTCGGCGGTTCCACCAACGCCGTCCTGCACCTGCTGGCGCTCGCGAACGAGGCCAAGGTCGGGCTCGACCTCGACGACTTCAACCGGATCGGGGACAAGGTGCCCCACCTGGCCGACGTCAAGCCGTTCGGCGAGTACGTGATGACCGACGTCGACCGCATCGGCGGCGTGCCGGTCGTGATGAAGGCGCTGCTCGACGCGGGCCTGCTCCACGGCGACGCCCTCACCGTCACCGGCAAGACGGTCGCCGAAAACCTCAGCGCGATCGCCCCGCCCGATCCCGACGGCAAGATCATCCACGCGATGGGCGATCCGATCCACAAGACCGGCGGCCTGACGATCCTGCGTGGCTCGCTGGCACCCGACGGTGCGGTGGTGAAGAGCGCCGGCTTCGACGCCGAGGTCTTCGAGGGCACCGCGCGGGTCTTCGACCGCGAGCAGGGTGCGATGGAGGCGCTCACGGCCGGAACGCTCAAGGCCAACGACGTCGTGGTCATCCGCTGGGAAGGCCCGAAGGGCGGTCCGGGGATGCGCGAGATGCTCGCGATCACCGGTGCCATCAAGGGCGCCGGGCTGGGCAAGGAAATCCTGCTGCTGACCGACGGACGGTTCTCCGGCGGGACCACCGGGCTGTGCATCGGACACATCGCGCCGGAAGCAGCGTTCGGCGGGCCGATCGCGTTCGTGCAGGACGGCGATCCCATCCGTCTCGACATGTCCACCCGCACGCTCGATCTGCTCGTCGACGGGGCGGAGATGGAGCGCCGCCGCGCCGAGTGGAAACCGCTGCCGCAGCGCTTCGACTACGGGGTGTTGGGCAAGTACGCGAAGCTGGTCGGCTCGGCGGCCGAAGGCGCCGTCTGCGGCTAGCCAACCCTCTTTCGGTGAGGGGCGGCAACGAAAACGGCCTGTCCTCCCGCTCGGTGAGCGAGAGGACAGGCCCTACCCCCGGATCAGCTCAGGCGGGCTGCCCGAAGTCTTGGGTGAACCACATCTTGTTGTGGGCCTTGTCGAAGTACACGTCGATGCCGACGTTGCGGAACGAGTGGTCGAGGATGTTGAGGCGGTGGCCGTTGTCCGGCGCCTTCTCGTGGTACATCTCGCGCTCGAGGTAGCGCAGGCCCGGACGGGTCATGTTGGAGTTCCAGCCGATGTTCTCCCCGGCTGACATCCAGTTGTAGTGCGCCGCGCTGATCCGGTCGGCGAAGAACTTCTCGCCCTTGACCTGGTGCGACATCTCATCGGCCTTGGCCATGGCCAGGTTGTGGCGGTGCGCGGAGAGGATCAGCTTGCTGTTCATGGTGAGCGGGCGCAGGTTGTGAGCGACGCGCTCGCGGTTGAGAACCTTCAGCATCGTGCGGGCGAAGATCTTCTCCGAGTGCGCGGTGTGCGCCAGGGCCTTGGCCGATGCCGGCGCGCTCAACTGGGGAGCTGCGAAAACGGCGAGGGCGACGACGACTGCGACGAGCAGGCCGAGGAGGCGGCGGCGGGCCGAGGGGGCGACGAACTCGGCGGCTGCGGCGGTGATCGGGGAGGAGGACATTTCGTTCGATCCTTTGTGTTCCGGGTTTATTTGGCGGCTGTCCCCCGACAGGTCTTGCACTTGCGGTGCGGCGTCCCCACGCCACGCCCCCCGAGCTGTTCTTGTGTTGTGGATTCAGAATTCCCAGGTTTTTCCTCAACCTAACCGAATACCTAACACAGGTTTTCGCTCGTTCTTTACGTGAATCTAACGTCAAACCCGGACATACGCAAGCTCGCCGACGAGATTGTGTGCAAGAAAACCGCAAGATTTACTCAACACAGCTGGCCAGGGAGTGCTGCGCGCCGTACCTGGTTGTCCGGGATCGGCGCCGCTGTGTAGTCTCAGCGTCGTGATCCAGCTCGTACTTATCACCTAGCGCGTCTCACGGGCCGACAGCCCGGCACTGCGAGACGCGCTCACCCTTCGTGCTTAGGCACGGGGGGTTTTTTGTTGGATCAGAACTGGACCAGAACCGCCAGAACCGCCAGAACCGCCAGTACGAAGAGAGGCCAGAGCACATGACCGAGTCGATCACCGGCGCGCAGGCGCTCGTCCGTTCGCTCGAGGAGGTCGGTGCCGATGTCGTATTCGGCATCCCCGGCGGGGCGATCCTGCCGGCCTACGACCCGCTGTTCGACTCCACGAGAGTCCGGCATGTCCTCGTCCGCCACGAGCAGGGCGCCGGGCATGCCGCAGAGGGGTACGCGCAGGCGTCGGGCAAGGTGGGCGTCTGCATGGCGACCTCCGGCCCCGGGGCGACCAACCTCGTCACCCCGATCGCCGACGCGTACATGGATTCGGTGCCGATGGTGGCGATCACCGGCCAGGTCGGGCGGGCCTCGATCGGGTCCG
>DASRSG010000166.1:0-3605 GCA_035656595.1 Jatrophihabitantaceae bacterium
ATCGACGAGCGTGCCGATCAGTTCCGGCGGCAGGTTGTCGACGACGAAGAACCCGAGATCCTCGAAGCACTTCGCCGCCGTGCTGCGGCCGGCCCCGGACATTCCGGTGATGATCACCGTCTCGAGACCGCCTGTGCTCACTGGTGCACCATCCCTGTGTCAGTGATCGTGTGATCGCTGATGCGCCCGAGGTGCTGTCGGGTCATCGCCCTGCTCGCTTGACACGGTCGATGTCCACTGTGAGATCTGCGAGATCCGACGGTCACCCGGGACGTGCAGACCGTCGACAGGGCTGAGCGCCTCCGAGCGCCGATCAGTGAGCGAAGCGGCAGCCGCGTTCCGGAACCATCAGCACCGACAACAGAAGATGAGGGCGCCTCCCCACTGGGACTAGCAGCGAGGAGGCTGACGTGAAGTCTGCCAGCAGCACCCCGAACACCCAACCGATCCGACTGCCCGACGAGCCGCCCGGCGGTGTGACCGGCGGCCTGGACTGGGCCCGTGACGACCACGCCGTCGCGGTCGTCGACGCCCGTGGCCGCGAACTCGTGCGGCACAGTGTCGAGCACAGCGCGGCCGGCCTGGCCGAGCTCGTACACGTGTTCCGCGACGCGGGCTGCCTCGAGGTTGCGATCGAACGCCCGGACGGGCCGGTCGTCGACGCGCTGCTCAGCGCCGGGCTGACCGTGGTGGTGATCAGCCCGAACCAGGTCAAGAATCTGCGCGGACGCTACGGCTCGGCCGGCAACAAGGACGACCGCTTCGACGCCTACGTCCTGGCCGACACGCTGCGCACCGACCGGGCCCGGCTGCGGCCACTGACACCGGACAGCCCACCCACCGTCACCCTGCGGCGCACCGTGCGCGCCCGCAAGGACCTCGTCAGCCACCGCGTCGCCGTCGCCAACCAGCTGCGCGCGCACCTGCGCAACGCCCTGCCCGGCGCGGTCGGGCTGTTCGCCGCGATCGACAGCGCGATCACCCTGACGTTCCTGACCCGCTTCGACACCCAGGACCGCGCCGACTGGCTCTCGCCTAAACGCCTGGCCGCCTGGCTGGACTCGGTCGGATACAGCGGCCGCACCGACCCCGCGGTGCTGCACGCCCGCCTGGCCGGCGCACCTCGCGGAGCCACCGGCACCGAGGCCACCGCCCACGCCCACATCACCCACGCCCTCGTCGCGGTGCTGCGCGGCCTGCTCGAACAGATCACCGCTCTCGAGGCTCAGATCGACGTCCAACTCGCCACGCACGCCGACGCCCACATCTTCACCAGCCTGCCGCGCGCCGGCCGCGTCCGCGCCGCTCGGCTGCTCGCCGAGATCGGCGACTGCCGGGCCCGCTTCCCCACCCCCGAAGCCCTGATCTGCCTCGCCGGCGCCGCACCATCCACCCGACAATCCGGCAAACTGCGCACCGTCAACTTCCGCTGGTCCTGCGACAAACAACTGCGCGACGCCGTCATCGACTTCGCCGCCGACTCCCGCCACGCCCACCCCTGGGCCACCGACCTCTACAACCGCGCCCGAACCCGCGGACACGACCACCCCCACGCCGCCCGCATCCTCGCCCGCGCCTGGCTCTACGTCATCTGGCACTGCTGGCAAGACGCCACCGCCTACAACCCCGAACAACACCACGCCCTGCAACGACTGCTCCAAGATCAACAGACAGCGGCTTGACACAGGGCTTCTCACAGGTCAGCGCTCGCCGCCCGGCTTCCACTTCACATCGCCGCCGGGGTTGGCGGCGCGGGCCAGAATGAAGAGCAGGTCGGAGAGCCGGTTCAGGTAGAGCAGGGCGTCGCGGTTGGTGTGCTCGGGGTCGGCCTCGTAGAGCACCCACGCGCTGCGCTCGGCGCGCCGGGCGAGGGTGCGGGCCTGGTGCAGCAGCGCGACGCCGGGGGTGCCGCCGGGCAGGATGAAACTGTCCAGCTTGGGCAGGTCGGCGTTGAACTCGTCGCACCAGGCTTCGAGCCGCTCGACGTAGGCGGGCTCGACGCGCAGCGGGGGATAGGCCGGCTCGGCTACGACCGGCGTGCAGAGGTCGGCACCCACGTCGAACAGGTCGTTCTGCACGGTCTGAAGCACTGCGACGATGCGCTCCGGCAGCGCGCCGAGCGCGATCGCGGCGCCGATCGTGGCGTTCGTCTCGTCGCAGTCGGCGTAGGCGCCGACCCGCGGATCGGTCTTGCGCACCCGCGACATGTCACCGAGTGCGGTCGTGCCGTCGTCGCCGGTCTTCGTATAAATCCGGGTGAGATGCACGGCCACGGTGTCTCCTGCCCTTCGCGCGAGCGCTCATCGCCGGCTCGCTCCGCTCCTCGCTCGCTTCGCTCGCTGCGATGCTCACTCTCCCCGACGGTAGCCTGAGCCCGTGGTGCAGGTGCTTCGGGTCACGGGCGGGGCACGGCTCGACGGCACGGTCGAGGTGGTCGGCGCCAAGAACAGCGTGCTGAAGCTGATGGCCGCCGCTCTGCTGGCGCCCGGCGACACCGTACTGGGCAACCTGCCGGCCATCTCCGACGTCGCGATCATGCGCCAGCTGTTGGAGCGGCTCGGATGCACGGTCACCGAGTCCGAGCACGACGCCGTCGACCGGGTGACGATCAGCACCCCCGAAGAGATCGCCTCCGAGGCGCCGTACGAGCTGGTTCGCAAGATCCGCGGCTCGATCTGCGTGCTCGGTCCGCTGCTGGCGCGCACCCGGCGCGCCAAGGTGGCGCTGCCCGGCGGCGACGCGATCGGCTCCCGTCCGCTGGACATGCACTTCGCCGGGCTGGAGCGGCTGGGCGCCGAGATCCGCACCGAGCACGGCTACATCGTCGCCGAGGCGGGCGAGCTGCGCGGAGCGACGATCTGGCTCGACTTCCACAGCGTCGGGGCGACCGAGAACATCATGACCGCGGCCGTGCTGGCCAAGGGCACGACGGTCATCGACAACGCGGCCCGCGAGCCGGAGATCGTCGACCTGTGCCGGATGCTCGTCGAGATGGGCGCGCAGATCGACGGGATCGGCTCGTCCACACTGGAGATCACCGGCGTCGAGGGGCTGCACGCGACCAGCCACGACGCCGTCGCCGACCGGATCGTTGCCGGCACCTGGGCGATGGCCGCACTGGCCACTCGCGGCGACATCACCGTCCGTGGCGCGAACGCGCAGCACCTCGAGATCGCGCTCGACAAGGTCACCCAAGCAGGCGGCGAGGTGGAGGTGCTCGCCGACGGTTTCCGGGTGTCACTCGACCGGCGGCCGCGCAGCTTCGACGTGGTCACCCTGCCCTACCCGGGCCTGGCCACCGACCTGCAGCCGCAGGCGATCGCCGCGCTCTCGATCGCCGACGGCACCGCGATGATCACCGAGAACCTGTTCGAGGCGCGGTTCATGTTCTGCGACGAGATCGCCCGGATGGGGGCGGACGTGCGCACGGACGGGCACCACGCCGTCGTCCGCGGCCGGGAGCGATTGTCCGGCGCACCCGTGCGGGCCACCGACATCCGCGCCGGCGTCGGGCTGGTCATCGCCGGGCTGGTCGCGGAGGGGATCACCGAAGTGGCCGAGGTGCACCACATCGACCGCGGCTACGTGCGGTTCGAGGAGCAGTT
>DASRSG010000167.1:0-14364 GCA_035656595.1 Jatrophihabitantaceae bacterium
ACGGCCGGCATCTGTACGCCGTCGGCGGCAACGAGGAGGCCGCGCGCCGAGCCGGTATCGCCGTGGACCGGATCCGCATCTCGGTGTTCGTACTGTCCGGGTTCATGTCGGCCATCGGCGGAATCATGATCGGGTCGAACGTGTCGGGCGTGAGCGTGCAGAACTACGGCGGTAACACGCTGCTGCTCGCAGTGGGTGCTGCGGTCATCGGCGGCACCAGCCTGTTCGGCGGGCGTGGGCGAATGATCGACGCGCTCATCGGCGGGGCGGTCGTCGAAGTCATCTACAACGGCCTGGCCAACCTCGTGCAGGGCACGAACAGCTCGTCCATCCAGTTCATCGCCACCGGTCTTGCGTTGATGCTTGCCGCGGCCGTCGACGCACTGTCGCGTCGTCGTGCCGGTGCGACCGGACTGGGCTAACGCGTGGTCGAGGGCTTCGCTGTGGCCGCACCAGCCGCGCGGCCGGACGCGATGCGGCGGCACAACCTGTCGCTGATCCTCGGCCAGGTTCATCGCGATGGCGCGCTCACACGTGCCGACCTGACCTCGCGGCTCGGACTGTCCAGATCCACGATCGGCGCGCTCGTCTCGGATCTGGTCGAGCTTGGCCTGGTCGAGGAATCGGTGCCCAGCGGCGGCACGCGCGCCGGGCGCCCGTCGCATGTCGTCGGTCCGCACCCACGCGGGCCCTACGTGGTGGCTGCCGATGTCGACGTCACGCACCTGACCACGGCAGCGGTCGGCCTCGGCGGCACCATGCTCGCTCGGCACGTGATCACGATTCCGTCCGCCGACCGGGCGACACCCGATCTCATCGCCCGCCTGATCCTGGATTCCGTCCCTCGGCTGCGCGAGCTGGGGAATCTGGGTGCTGCGCCGGTGTGCATCGGCGTCAGCGTGCCGGGCACCGTCGACCGGCACAACGGCACGGTGGGCTTCGCCCCGAACCTCGGCTGGCGTGACTCCCCGTTCGGCGCGACCTTGACCGAGCTGGCCTCGCCGCACCTGCCAGTGGTGGTGGGAAACGACGCCGACCTCGCGATGCTCGCCGAACACATCCGCGGCAACGCCCGCGGTTGTGACGACGCGGTGTTCCTGATCGGGCGGACAGGTGTCGGCGCCGGCATCATCGTCAACGGCGCCCCCGCCCGCGGTCACGACGGGCACGCCGGCGAGATCGGGCACAACGTCATCGACTCGTCCGGGCCGAAGTGCCATTGCGGCAAGCGCGGCTGCCTCGAGACCTATGTCGGCGACAGCGCGCTGCTCAGCCTGGCCGGTCGGCGCCGCCGCGGAAACGACGACGCCACCCAGGTGTTCCGGGCAGCACATGACGGCCAGTTCCGCTCCATCGAGGCCGTGCGCACCGTGGCCGCGTCACTAGGCCGAGCCATTGCCGGGCTGGTGAACATGCTCAACCCCGAGCGAGTCCTGCTCGGCGGTTCGTTCGCCGACGTGCTCGACGCAGCCCGCTCTGACGTCGAAGCCGCACTGGACAACTACGTGCTCGACGCGCCCGGCGAGACGGTGCTGCTGTGCAAACCTGGTCTGGGCGAAGACTCCGCGCTGCTCGGTGCTGCCGAAGTAGCCTTCGCCGAACTCATCGCTGATCCGCTTCGGGGCCGGATGCTCGTCGCGCGCTGAGCCGTCTCAGACGGCGCCGAGGGCTTGCCGTTCGAACTGGGTGCGATACAGCTCGGCGTAGAGACCGTTTGCCGTGATCAGCTCGGCATGCTTGCCGATCTCGACGATCTGTCCCGCGTCAAGCACGATCACCTGATCGGCGTTGAGCACCGTCGATAGCCGGTGCGCGATGACCAGCGACGTTCGCCCCGAAAGCGCCGTGGCCAGCGCCTCTTGCACGGCGACTTCGCTCTCGCTGTCCAGATGCGCCGTTGCTTCGTCGAGGATCACGATCTCGGGTTGCTTCAGCAGCAATCTGGCGATGGCCAGGCGGGCCTTCTCGCCGCCGGAGAGCCGGTAGCCGCGGTCACCGACCACGGTGTCCAGCCCGTCGGGCAGGGACGCCACCAGCTCACCGATCTGGGCAGCCTCGATCGCCGCGAGCAACTCAGCCTCTGATGCAGACGGCGCGGCGTAGCGCAAGTTGTTGCGGATCGAATCGTGGAACATGTGCGCTTCCTGGCTGACGACGCCGATGCGCTCGCGCAGTGACGCCTGGGTCACAGCACGCACGTCGTGACCGCCGATGCGTACCGCCCCGGACCGCACGTCGTAGATGCGCGGGACGAGCTGACTGATCGTCGTCTTCCCGGCACCGGACGGCCCGACCAGCGCGATCATCTGCCCGGGCTCTGCACGGAACGACACACCGTGCAGCACCTCCTGGGAGCTGGTCGAGTCGAGTACCGCGACATCCTCCAGCGAGGCCAACGACACCTCGCTCGCCGCCGGATACGAGAAGTGCACGTCGTCGAACTCGATCGTGCGCGAATCGGCCGGCAGCTCGACCGCGTCAGGCGCGTCGTCGATCATCGGCTGCAGGTCGAGCACCTCGAAGACGCGGTCGAAGCTGACCAACGCGCTCATGATGTCGACACGCGCATTCGAGAGCGCGGTCAGCGGGCCGTACAGGCGGGTCAGCAGCAGCGCGAGCGTCACTACCGTGCCGGCCGAGAGCTGGCCCGTGATCGCGTAGTACCCGCCGAGGCCGTAAACCAGCGCTTGGGCCAGCGCGGCGACCAGCGTGAGCGCGACGAAGAACGCCCGGCCGTACATCGCCGACATCACGCCGATGTCGCGGACCCGGGCCGCACGGGCACGGAACGACTCGGCCTCATCAACCGTCCGTCCGAACAGTTTGACCAACAGCGCGCCCGCTACGTTGAATCGCTCGGTCATCGTCGCGTTCATCGACGCGTTGAGGTTGTAAGACTCGCGAGTGATGTCCTGCAGCCGGGCACCGATCCGCCGCGCGGGGAGCACGAACACCGGCAGCATGACCAGCGACAGCGAGGTGATCTGCCAGGACAGGGTGAACATGACGCCGGCCGTGAGCGCAAGGCTGACCACGTTCGACACCAACCCGGACAGCGTCGAGGTGAACGCCTGCTGCGCACCGAGCACGTCGTTGTTCAACCGGCTGACGAGCGCACCCGTCTGCGTGCGGGTGAAGAACGCGAGGGGCATGCGCTGGATGTGCGTGAACACCGCCGTGCGCATGTCATAGATCAGGCCCTCGCCGATGCGTGCTGAGTACCAGCGCTGCGCGAAGGAGAAGCCGGCATCGATCACGGCGAGGATGGCGATGATTACAGCGATCCAGATAACTACGTGTGCCGCGACATGTGCGGTGATGTCGTTGACGACACGGCCGGCCAGCACGGGCGTGACGACGCCGATCAGGGCGTCGGCGACGACCACGATCAGGAAGACGATCAGGGCGCTGCGGTAGGGCGCGGCGAAGCGCAAGATGCGCCGCCACGTGCCCGGCGGCACCCTTCGCCCTGCGCCGTCTCGGCTGCGCGGCATCGAGCGCCACGCATACGCGTGCATCGACGACATGACCTCACCCCCGCCCGACGCAACGTTGTGCCCACGGTAGGTCTTCCCTACGACAGCTCAATCCTCGGCGTCGAACCCGACGAGAGCGCGCAACCGACGGTACTGCGCCTCGCGCTCGGCCAGTTGCTGCTCGTCCTGAGTGCGCCTGGCTGCTGCGAGCAGGAGTGCCTTCGTCTCGGCGGCCGCATCGCGGTTCACCGCGAGCAAGGCGGCCACGGTGCGATCGACTGCTGCGTCCAGCTCGGCGACCGGCACGACGTGCGAGCACAGTCCGATGCGCAGCGCCTCGGCCGCGTCGATGCCCCGTCCGGTCAAGCAGATCTCGGCCGCTCTTGAGTAGCCGACGAGGTCGACGAGGCGCTTGGTACCGCCGAGGTCCGGGACGATGCCAAGCTTCGGCTCGGCCATCGTGAAGCTCGCGTCGTCGGCGAGGATGCGGATGTCGGTGCCCAGCGCGAGCTGGAAGCCGGCGCCGATCGCATGTCCTTGCACGGCCGCGATGCTTACCAGACCGGGCCGCGACACCCAGTCGAACGCGCGCTGCCATGCCCCGATCTGTTCGCTCGCGCTCTGCGCCGACATGGCGGTGAGCGAGACGATGCCGGGTGCGCCGTCGATGCCGTCAGGGCCGAACATAGCGCGGTCGAGACCCGCCGAAAACGACCGGCCTCGACCGCGCAGCACGACGACGCGCACCGTGCCCGTTAGTTCACTGGCTACCTTCGACAGGCCCGTCCAGGTATGCGGGGTCTGAGCGTTGAGCTTGTCTGGACGGTCGAGGGTGATGGTGGCGACCTCGCCGGCAACAGTTGCGGTGAACCCGGCCTCGGCCGGGACGTCGAGCTGTCTCGCTGGTTCGGTCGCGCTCAGAGTTACTTCCTCTTCGACTTGGTGCGGGTCGCGCCGCCGCGCCCGCGCAGGGTTGTTCCGGACTCGGACAATACCCGGTGGACGAAGCCGTACGAGCGGCCGTGCGCCTCTGCGAGCTCACGGATGCTCTTACCCTTGTCGTACTGCTTCTTCAGGTCGGTGGCGAGCTTGTTCCGGTCGTTGCCGGTGATCCGCGCACCCTTTTTCAATACCGCCGTTGCCATGTTTTCTCCGCACTCTCTTCTTCGGTGCGATCCCAGCCCCCGCTGCGCTCGCAACTTGCTGACGAACCCGAATGAAAGCGCAACGCTAACCGCCGTGCAAGATCGACTTGGGCAATGCGTGCCGTCCGATTGGAAGAGCATTTTCAGCTCGGACAAACCGGCACACATCGCTCCGCTGAATCGGCTATTGCGTGCCAGCTAAGTGATGTTGGACAAGCCCGCGCGGATCTACGCGAGCGCGATCAAATCAGCAAGATCAGGACTCCACGAATCCTCGACGCCGTCCGGCAGCAGGATCACCTTTTCCGGTGCCAGCGCCTCCACTGCACCCTCGTCGTGCGTCACCAGAATGATCGCCCCGGCATAAGTGCGCAGCGCGTCGAGCACCTGCCCACGACTGACCGGATCGAGGTTGTTCGTCGGCTCGTCGAGCAGCAGCACGTTGGCCGCACTGGTCACCAGCATCGCGAGCGCGAGCCGCGTCTTCTCACCGCCGGACAGCACGCCGGCCGGCTTATCGACATCGTCGCCGGTGAACAGGAAGGCTCCGAGGATCTTGCGCAGATCGGTGTCGGACAGGTCCGTTCGCCCGACCGTCGACGCCGACGTGCGCATGTTCTCGAGGATCGTCCGGTCGTGGTCGAGGGTCTCGTGCTCTTGCGCGTAGTAGCCCAGGCGCAGCCCGTGGCCGGGGACGACCGCGCCGGTGTCGGGTGGCTCAAGGCCGGACAGCAGCCGCAGCAGCGTCGTCTTGCCCGCACCGTTGAGACCGAGCACGACGACACGCGCACCGCGATCGACGGCGAGGTCGACGTCGGTGAAGACCTCGAGCGATCCGTAGGACTTGGACAATCCCTCGGCGGTCAGCGGGGTCCGTCCGCACGCGGCCGGCGCGGGGAAGCGCAAGCGGGCCACCTTGTCGTGCACGCGTTCCTCGGCCATGCCTGCGGCGAGCGCGTCGGCACGGCGCAGCATCTGCTGCGCGGCGCGCGCCTTGGTCGCCTTCGCGCGCATCTTGTCGGCCTGGGTGCGCAAGGACTCGATCTTGCGCTCGGCGTTGGCCCGCTCGCGGTGGCGGCGGCGCTCGTCGGTCTCGCGCTGCTGCAAATAGGCCTTCCAACCGAGGTTGTACACGTCGACGGTGGTGCGGTTGGCATCGAGATACCAGACCTTGTTCACCACTGAGTCGAGCAGGCCCACGTCGTGGCTGACCACGATGAGCCCGCCGTTGTGCTGGCGCAGGAAGTCGCGCAGCCAGGTGATCGAGTCGGCGTCGAGGTGGTTGGTCGGCTCGTCCAAAAGCAATGTGGTCGGCTCCCCCGCCGAATCGGCGAAAAGGATCCGCGCCAGCTCGACGCGACGGCGCTGGCCGCCGGAAAGCGTGCGCAACGGCTGGACGAGGACGCGGTCCGGCAGGCCGAGGTTCGCGCAGATGCGTGCCGCTTCGCTCTCTGCTGCGTAGCCGCCGAGTGCGGTGAACCGCTCCTCGAGATTGCCGTACTTGCGGACTAGTGCGGTGTCGTCCGGCCGCTCGGCGAGCGCGATCTGCACCTTGGCGATATCGGTGACGAGGACGTCGAGACCGCGCGCCGACAGCACCCGGTCACGAGCCAGGACATCGAGATCGCCGGTGCGTGGATCCTGCGGCAGGTAGCCGACTGCGCCGCGGACCTCGAGCTTGCCTGCATGCGGTTGGCCTTCGCCGGCCAGCACGCGCATCGTGGTCGTCTTGCCCGCACCGTTACGGCCGACCAGGCCGATGCGGTCGCCGTTGCCGACGCGCAGTGCGACCGGCTCGAGCAGGATGCGTGCCCCAGCACGCAGCTCGACGTCAGTTGCGGTGATCATTGGTTTCTCCCTGGCTTCGGACAGACGGGTGGTGTGGAGAACGACCCGCCCGCTAAACGGCCAAGGAAGACATGGCGCCAATGATACCGGGCGAAGGGTTACGAATTCTTCGTCCCCGACCTGCGTCGCCGCGTCCGCGAGCGGCGCGGCTGGGTGGCGGCGAAGAAATTCCTGGCCGCGATCGCGGTCGTGCATCTCACGGTGGTGCGGGTCACCTGGCGCGATCTGCGCCGACGCAGATTCGGGGGAACAAGCCGTTCTGCCGGTGGCGAGCGGCGTGAACGCGCTGGGCTACTGGCTGAGTGGCAGGCGGCGAGCCGCCCGGTGGGTGCCACTCGGTCGCTATGTGAATGCGCTGATGCCGGTGATCGAGCGACCGACGATCAGTGAGTTGATCTCGCGGGTGCCCTCGAACGAGTAGAGCGCCTCAGCGTCGTTGAAGTACCGCGCGACGCCGTACTCGACCAGGATGCCGTTGCCGCCGAGAATCTCGCGCGCCCAGCCGACGGTTTCCCGTAACCGGCTCGTGCAGTACGACTTGGCGAGTGCACCCTGCTCGTCACGGAAGATACCGTCGTCCTGCAGCTGCGCGACCCGCACGGCCAGGGCGAGCGACGCGGTGATATTGCCGAGCATGCGTGCCAGCAGGTCCTGGACGAGTTGGAAGCCGCCGATCGGACGGCCGAACTGCACGCGATCGCGTGCGTACTGCACCGCGACCTCGTAGACCGCCATCATCGCTCCGACCGAACTCCAGGCAACGCCGCCGCGGGTATGCCGCAGCACGGTGTTGGTGTCCTTGAACGAGTTGGCGTTCTGCAGGCGGTTCTCGCCCGGTACGCGCACCCCGTCAAGCACGAGATCGGCGTTCTGCACTGTGCGCAGCGCGAGCTTGCCCTCCATCTTCGTGGCGCTGAAACCATCGGTGTCCTTCTCGACGACAAAGCCCTTCACCGAGTCGTCCTCGACATCGCGCGCCCAGATCACGATGAGATCGGCGAAAGTGCCGTTGCCGATCCAGCGCTTCGCGCCATCGAGGATCCAGTGGTCACCGTCACGGCGCGCGATCGTCTCGAGGCCGCCGGCCACGTCCGATCCGCCGTGCGGCTCGGTCAATCCGAACGCGCCGATCTTCTCCAGCTTGCGCATGGCGGGCAGCCAGCGTTGCTTCTGCTCGTCGGACCCGCAGTAGTAGATGCTGCCCATCGCCAGCCCGCTGTGCACGCCGTAGAACGACGCGAACGACGAGTCGATGCGCGAGATCTCGAGGCTCACGAAGCCGGCCAGCAGCCGTCCCTCGGTCGGTGTCCCGGGCAGGTCGTAGGGCAGGCCGATCACGTTCAGATCGGCGAAGCCGGGGAGCAGTTGATGCGGGAACTCGGCATCCGTCCAGTGCTTTTCGGCGATCGGGGCGAGGTCGTTGCGCAGCCAGCCGCGCAAGCGGTCGAGCAAGGCACGCTCGTCGTCGTCGAGCAGGCCGCGATAGCCGAACAGATCGGCGTCGATGTCGGCGCGGGCACCGGGAGTCGGGTCAGGCATATCCCGATCTTTCCCGGCAGTGACCACTGTCAGACGTTGAAGCCGAGGGCGCGCAACTGCTCACGGCCCTCATCGGTGATCTTGTCGGGGCCCCACGGCGGCAGCCACACCCAGTTGATCTTGATCTCGGACGCCAGCGGTCGCGCGCCGCCGGTCAGCGCAGCGTGGGCCTGATCCTCGATCACGTCGGTCAGCGGGCAGGCAGCCGAGGTGAGGGTCATGTCGATGGTGATGACGTTGCCGGACTCGCCGGCATCGACGCGGGCGTCGTAAACCAGACCAAGGTCGACGACGTTGATGCCCAACTCGGGGTCAACGACGTCGCGCATCGCTTCGTCGATCTCGTCGCGCGAGGGCAAGGTTGGTGCGGTCATGATGCGGTCTCCTCAGGGTTCCAGCCGGCTTCGGCCACGGCGCTCTTCATCGCCATCCAGCCCAGCAATGCGCACTTCACGCGCGCGGGATATTTGGACACGCCCTCGAACGCCACGGCGTCCTCGAGCTCCTCTTCGTCCTCGTCGGTCAGCTCGGCGTTGCCGCGCGACTGCATGAGTTCGAGAAACTTCTGCTGCAATGCCATTGCTTCGGTGACGGGCTTGCCCACCACGAGATCGCTCATTACCGAGGTCGACGCCTGGCTGATCGAGCAGCCTTCGCCTTCCCAGCCGAGCTCAGTGACCGCGCCGTCCTTGAGCGTGAGTCGGAGCGTGACCTCGTCACCGCAGGTGGGGTTGACGTGGTGCACCTCGGCGTCGAACGGGTCGAGCACGCCGCGGTGATGCGGGTTCTTGTAGTGATCCAAGATGATCTGCTGGTAGAGGGTGTCCATCGACAGACTCATGAGCGTGCCGTTCCTTCGACGCGTGACCAGCCAGTGTTTCCGCTTGTCATGAGAAGATCTCCTGCACCTTGCGGACGCCGGTTACGAGCGCGTCGACTTCATCCGTCGTCGTGTACACACCAAATGACGCTCGCGTGGTCGCGGGTATTCCGTACCGGACACATACCGGACGCGCGCAGTGATGGCCGGCGCGTACCGCGATGCCCTGCTCGTCCAGCAGTTGCGCGACGTCGTGCGGGTGGATGCCCTTGAGCGCGAACGAGATCGTCGCGCCGCGCTCGATTGGCGTGGACGGTCCGACGATGCGGAGACCATCGATGCCCTGCAAGCCTTCGAGCGCGTAAGCGGTGAGCTCCTTCTCGTGCTCGCGGATGTTGTCGATGCCCAGCGCGGTGACGTAGTCGACCGCGGTGCCGAGTGCGACTGCCTGGGCGATCATCGGCGTGCCGGCCTCGAACCGGTGCGGCGGCGCGGCGAAGGTGGATCCTTCCATCGCCACGGTCTCGATCATCTCGCCGCCGCCGAGGAACGGGGGCAGGTCAGCGAGGAGCTCGTAGCGGCCCCACAGCACGCCGACGCCGGTCGGTCCATACAGTTTGTGCCCGGTGAACGCGAGGAAGTCGGCACCGAGCTCCTGCACGTCGAGGGGCAGGTGCGGTGCTGCCTGCGCAGCGTCCACGATCGAGAGCGCACCGACCGCGCGGGCGCGATCGGTGATGCGGCGCACCGGGTTGATCGTGCCGAGCGCGTTGGACTGGTAGACGAACGAGACCACCTTGGTGCGCTCATTGATGATCTCGTCTATCGCCGAGTCGACGAGGCGACCCTCGTCGTCAATGGGAATCCAGCGAAATGTCGCACCGGTGCGCATTGCCAGCTGCTGCCACGGGACGATGTTGCTGTGGTGCTCCATCTCGGTCACCACGATCTCGTCGCCGGGGCCGAGCCCGAACCGCTCCGCACCCGGGAACGTCGTGGCGTTCGAGAACGAGTAGGCGAGCAGGTTGAGCGCCTCGGTAATGTTGCGCGTGAAGATGATCTCGTCGCGGGACGGCGCGTTCAGGAACTCGGCAACCTTGTCACGGGCGCCCTCGTAGGCGTTGGTGACCTCGCTGCCCAGGGTGTGCACGGCACGCGCGACGTTGGCGTAGTGGTTCGCGTAAAGGTCGGCCTCGGCGTCGATCACGACCTGCGGCTTCTGCGCGCTGTTGGCCGAGTCCAGGTACACGAGGGGCACGCCGTGCACCTCGCGGGCGAGAATCGGGAAGTCCTTGCGGACCGCCTCGACATCGAAATTCATCAGCTCAACCTTCCGGGCCGATCCCCCGCCTTTGCCCCGTGTATGCACGCTGACGGAGTCGCGCAGCGTGCATCTGCGGGGCAAAGTGCGGTCGTCATGCGCTCGCGGTCTCGTTCACTCCGAACCGGGTGTAGCCCTCGGCCTCGAGCTTCTCCGCTAGTTCGGCGCCGCCGGACTCGACGATGCGGCCGTCGAAGAACACGTGCACGAAGTCCGGCTTGATGTAGCGCAGGATCCGCGTGTAGTGCGTGATCAACAGCGTGCCCACGCCGGTCTCGCGGACCCGGTTGACCCCTTCGCTGACGACGCGCAACGCGTCGACGTCGAGCCCGGAGTCGGTCTCGTCCAGGATCGCGATCTTCGGCTTCAACAGTTCGAGCTGCAGGATTTCGTGACGCTTCTTCTCGCCACCGGAGAAGCCTTCGTTCACCGAGCGCTCGGCGAAGGCCTTGTCGATGTCGAGTGCCTCCATCGACGCGTTGACCTCTTTGATCCAGGTACGCAGTTTCGGCGCCTCGCCACGCACGGCGGTGGCCGCGGTGCGCAGGAAGTTCGACACCGACACACCCGGCACCTCCACCGGGTACTGCATCGCGAGGAACAACCCGGCGCGCGCGCGGGCGTCAACGGTCATCGCCAGCACGTCCTCGCCGTCGAGCGTGACCGAGCCGGACGTCACCGTGTACTTCGGGTGACCGGCAACCGAGTAGGCGAGCGTCGACTTGCCCGACCCGTTCGGGCCCATGATCGCGTGCGTCTCACCGGAGGACACGGTCAGGTCGACACCCTTGAGTATCTCGGCCTTGTCGTCGCCCTCGCCCACCGTCACGTGCAGGTCGCGGATCTCCAGTGTTGCCATATCAGTCGTTCTCCTGGGTGAAGCCCAGCCGGGCTTCGATAGCGGTCATGATCTGCTGCTCGATGTCGGGCACACCAATGCGCTCGACGACGTCGGCGAAGAAGCCGCGGACGACCAGGCGGCGAGCCTCGTCTTCCGGGATACCGCGCGATTGCAGGTAGAACAACTGCAGGTCGTCGAATCGTCCCGTGGCACTCGCGTGTCCAGCCCCGGCAATGTCGCCGGTTTCAATCTCGAGGTTGGGGACGGAATCGGCGCGGGCGCCGTCGGACAGCAGCAGGTTGCGGTTCATCTCGTAGGTGTCGGTGCCCGTCGCGGACGGCCGGATGCGCACGTCGCCGATCCACACGGTGCGGGCGGACTCGCCCAGCAGGGCGTTCTTGTACAACACGTTGGACGTGCAGTTCGGCTCGGAGTGGTCGACGAAGAGCCGGCCTTCGAAGTGCTGGCCCTCTCCCGCGAAGCTGACACCAAGCAATTCGGCGCGTCCGCCAGGGCCGGCGAACCGCACTGTCGGGACGATCCGCACGACCGAACCGCTGAGGGTGATGTTCACGTGGTGATAGGTCGCATCGCGCCCGACCAGCGCCGCGTAGGCCGAGAGCTGCACCGAACCCTCGTCGGCGCTGTTCACCGCGACCACGCGCAGCGAGGCACCGTCGCCGACGATGAACTCGATGTTCGCCGCGACGCGGATCAGCCCACGGTGATCGATGACCAACGTGGCCTTGGCGTTCGCGCCGATCTCGACGACGTGGTGGGTGTACGAGCGCCCGCTGATGCCCTTGCGCGTCAGCACGATCGGCTCGGACAGTTCGGCGTTGGCGTCGACCCGCACGTGCAGCCCGCGCGTGGCGTTGGCCATCGCGAGCGCGCTGATCCGGTCAGCCGGCGTGAGCGCAGTGCCGAACGCGTCGAGCGTCTTCGGGTCGACGACGTCGACGTGCGCACCGTCGGGCACCCGCTCGTCGCCCTCGATCACGCCGTCCGGTTCGAACGGCTCGAAGAACTCGCGGAGGCGGGCCAGCGGGCTGAACCGCCAGTCCTCCTGCGACCTGTTGGGGACGGGGAAGTCACCCGGATCGCGCGAGGTGAATCGTTCGCTTGGCGAACCAGTCTTATTCAATACGGCAGTCATCATTGTCCTTCGGGGTCCCCGACACGTTTTCGAGCTTGCGAGAAAACTTGGTGGGGAAACTAACCGACAGCGCCTTCCATTTGCAGCTCGATGAGGCGATTCAGTTCGAGGGCGTATTCCATCGGCAGCTCGCGTGCGATCGGCTCGACGAAGCCGCGCACGATCATCGCCATCGCTTCGTCCTCGGACAGGCCGCGGCTCATCAGGTAGAACAGCTGGTTCTCGCTGACCTTCGAGACCGTCGCCTCGTGACCCATCGACACGTCGTCCTCACGGACGTCGACGTACGGGTAGGTGTCGGAGCGGCTGATGTCGTCGACGAGCAGAGCGTCGCACTTCACCGTCGACCGGCTGTGGTGCGCACCCTTGTTCACCTGCACGAGGCCGCGGTAGGACGTGCGACCACCGCCGCGTGCCACGGACTTGGAAATGATCGTCGAGGACGTGTGCGGCGCCAGGTGCAGCATCTTCGCGCCGGCGTCCTGGTGCTGTCCCTCGCCCGCGAACGCGATCGAGAGCACCTCGCCCTTGGCGTACTCACCGGTCAGCCACACCGCCGGGTACTTCATGGTGACCTTGGACCCGATGTTGCCGTCGACCCACTCCATCGTCGCGCCGGCCTCAGCCTTCGCGCGCTTGGTGACCAGGTTGTAGACGTTGTTCGACCAGTTCTGGATGGTCGTGTAGCGGCACCGGCCGCCCTTCTTCACGATGATCTCGACAACAGCCGAGTGCAGCGAGTCGGAGCTGTAGATCGGTGCGGTGCAGCCCTCGACGTAGTGCACGTAGGCATCCTCGTCGACGATGATCAGCGTGCGCTCGAACTGGCCCATGTTCTCGGTGTTGATCCGGAAGTAGGCCTGCAGCGGGATCTCGACGTGCACGCCCTTCGGCACGTAGATGAACGAACCGCCCGACCAGACCGCGGTGTTCAGCGCGGCGAACTTGTTGTCGCCGGACGGGATGACCGAACCGAAGTACTCCTCGAACAGCTCGGGGTACTCCTTCAGTGCGGTGTCGGTGTCGAGGAAGATGACGCCCTGACGCTCGAGCTCTTCGTTGATCTTGTGGTAGACCACCTCGGACTCATACTGGGCCGCTATGCCCGAGACGAGGCGCTGCTTCTCGGCCTCCGGGATGCCGAGCTTGTCGTAGGTGTTCTTGATGTCGGCGGGCAGGTCGTCCCAGCTGGTCGCCTGCTTCTCGGTCGACCGGACGAAGTACTTGATGTTGTCGAAGTCGATGCCGGACAGGTCAGAACCCCAGTTGGGCATCGGCTTCTTGTCGAAGATCGACAGCGCCTTGATGCGGCGCTGCAGCATCCAGTCAGGCTCGCTCTTCTTGTCCGAGATGTCGCGAACTACTGCCGCTGACAGCCCGCGCTGCGCAGCGGCACCCGCGACGTCGGAGTCGGCCCAGCCGAAGCCGTAGCGGCCGATCGCATCGAGCTGCTCGTCCTGGGTGAGAACGCGTTCTGGGGTGGTCGTCATTATGGTTACTGCCTCCCGGATCGGGTGGTGGCGTGCGTTGGTACGTGGGTGGTGCAGACCCCGTCGCCGTGCGCGATCGTGGCCAGTCGTTGGACGTAAGTGCCGAGTACCTCAGCGAACGCGCGTGTCTCGGCTTCGCACAGTTCGGGGAACTCGGCGGCTACGTGGGCTACCGGGCAGTGGTGCTGGCAGATCTGGATGCCGTTCGCGGCGTCTTCGGTCGTGGCCGCATAGCCGTTCGCGCTGAGCGACTCGGCGAGCGCGTCGGCACGGCTGGCCGGCGACGCCGCGCGGTCGACGCTCGGGCGCAGCGAGTCGGCCAGGGTGGCGGCGCGGTGCTCGGCGAACGCGGCCACCGCTGCCTCGCCCCCGGTCTCGCGCAGGTAGCGCAGCGCGGTAGTGGCGAGGTCGTCGTAGCCGTGCGGGAAGGCGGCTCGTCCGGTGTCGGTCAGGGCATAGGCGCGTGCGGGACGACCCCGCCCCCGATTCGGAGCGGGACGGGGGTCGCATTCGGCCAGCAGGCCATCGGCGACGAGGGCGTCGAGGTGCCTGCGCACGCCGGCCGCGGAGAGTCCGAGCCGGTCGGCCAGGGCGGCCGCGCTCTGCGGGCCGCGCTCCAGGATGAGCCGGGCCACCGCATCGCGGGTCCGGTCGTCACTGGCAGCACCGAATTTCACAACACCAGTATGACGTATTTCCCTGACAACCACTGCAACCGGGGGTGGTGA
>DASRSG010000168.1:0-6252 GCA_035656595.1 Jatrophihabitantaceae bacterium
TGAGCCCGATGATCTGGTGCGCCGATCCGTCAAGCGCGGCGGCCAGCGTTGCCATCACGACCGCGCCGAGGATCCACAGCGCGCCGGTGAGGATCGCGAGGTCGAGCGGATTGCGCAGTGCGCGCCGCGCCTCGTCGCGGCTGGGTGTGCGACCACGCGCCAGCCAGCGCAACGTTCGTCCCTGCAACACGAAGCCCATCACTGCGCCGAACGCGATGGCCGCGATCCCGTAGGCACCGCCGACGATCGCGACAACGATGCGCTGGTGCCGGCTGGCGTCGGCGTTGAGCGCGATCAGCAGCAGGCCGACGACGACGCCGCCGGCCACGTTTGCGGCGACCACGAGACCGGTGATACCGCCGAACGTGCGCCACACCATCGGCAGGCCGGGAGCGCTGCTCTTGGCGAGCTCCTTGCGCATCCGGTGTCCGCGGCTGAGCCAACTCATGTCCTCAACTCTCCCCCACCGGAGGGTGCCGATGCAGCACGAGGGCGGCACACATGCGACGGATCACGTCCGTAATCCGCCTATTCGGGCGGGGATTCAGCCGTTGTTCAGCGTCCTGCGTAGTGCCGTTACCCGCGCACGACGCCAGCGTTCGTAGGCACCTTGCTGCGGTTGCTCGGCGCGGGCGGACGACACCGCGGCGAGCACTGCGGCGATCTCAGCCGGATCGGTGGTTCCGGTCACACGTACCGGGGTCACGTCGGTGGAACCCCGTGCCGCTTCTGCGTGACGACGCGTGTCTTGCCGACCAGCACTGCGTAGCGCCGGATGAGTTCCTCGCGCAGTTCGCTGGGTTCGATGATGGCGTCCAGCACGAGATCGGACGCGAGGCGAAGCAGGTCGACGTCTTGCTCGTACTCGGCACGGCGCTCGGCGATGTAGCTCCCGCGCTCCGTCTCATCGTCGATCGAGGCGATCTTGTTGGCGTACACCGCGTTGACGGCCGCCTGCGGGCCCATCACCGCGATCTTCGCCGTCGGCAGCGCGATGCACGCATCAGGCATGAAGCCCGGCCCGTCCATCGCGTACAGGCCCGCGCCGTAGGCCTTGCGCACGATCACCGATACCTGCGGCACCGTCGCCTCAGCGACCGCGGTGATCATCTTCGCGCCGTGCCGGATGATGCCCTGTCGCTCGACCTCGCTGCCGATCATGAACCCGGGCACATCGGCGAGGTAGAGCAGCGGGACGTTGAACGCGTCGCACAGCCAGATGAAGCGCGCCGCCTTGTCCGCCGAGTCGACGAAAAGCACGCCGCCGCGTACCGCGGAGTTGTTCGCGACGATGCCGACCGGACGACCGTCGATCCGGCCGAAGCCGGTGACCAGCTCTGCGGCGAAGAGCGGTTTGACCTCGAAGAACGAATCGGCGTCGATCAGCCCATCGATGATCTCGTGCACGTCGAAGGGAACGGACTCCTCGGCCGGCACGCAATCGTCGTCGAGCGCGATTGCGGCATCCTCCGGCGCGACGTCGGGCGGCTGTTCACGCCAGCACGTCGGCAGGTAGGAGAAGTAGAGACGCGCTTGCTCGATCGCGTCCTCGTCGTTTAGAGCGAGGTTGTCGCCGCAGCCCGACACCGTGGCGTGCATCCGCGCGCCACCCATCTCTTCGAGCGACACCTTCTCGCCGACCACCATCTCGGCCATCCGCGGCGAACCGAGGTACATCGACGCGTTGCCCTCGACCATGATCACGATGTCGCAGAAGGACGGGATATAGGCGCCGCCGGCGGCCGACGGCCCGAACAGGCAGCAGATCTGCGGCACCTTGCCGGACAGCGCCACCTGGTTGTTGAAGATGCGTCCCGCGCCCCGGCGACCGGGGAACAACGCCACCTGGTCGGTGATCCGCGCGCCGGCCGAGTCGATGAGCCAGAAGATCGGCAGTTCTTCGGACAATGCGCGTTCGGTAACTCGGATGATCTTCTCGACGGTGCGTGCACCCCAGGAGCCGGCCTTGACGGTCGGGTCGTTCGCGACAACCAGGGCGGGACGTCCATCGACCAGACCCTGGCCGGTGACCACGCCGTCGGCGGGCAGCCCGGTGCCAAGGGCATTGGCCAGCTGCCCGTCCTCGACGAAGCTGCCGTGGTCGAGCAGCAACGCGATCCGCTCGCGCACGTAGAGCTTGTGCTGGGACGAGAGCTTCGCCGCTGCCTTCTCCGGCGGTGCCAGCGTCGCCTCGCGCGCAGCCCGAATCTCCTTTTCACTACTCGCGCCGCTCACCGCCGCGACCGCCAACCTGTTTTGGTATCGGGTGACCAGAATTGGACGTCGAATTCGGTAACCCGATACCAAATCAGGCGGTCGCGAGTTCGTCCAGACGCTCCTGTGCGGCGTCGCCGAACTCCGGCAGGTGCCGGTCGAGCAGCCGGCGCAACACCCGGTTCGCGGCGGCGCACTCGCGCCAGACCTGGACGCTGTGCAGCGCACCGCCCTGCACGGTGGACGCCGACAGCCGAGCCCACAGCAACTGCGACCAGCGGTGCTGCAGCGCGAGCACGAGCCCGCGGCGATCGCCGAACAGCGCTAGCAGGGCGGGCAGCTCGGTCATGGGCAGGTCTGCGGCCGGATTGGCGGCCGCGTATGCGAGTACGGCGTCCAGGGCTGCGCTGCGGCGCCGGTGTTCGTCCCAAGTCATGCTCCTCTAAGAGCGTGTCGACGGCCTGCTGATACGTCACTGCACCGGCAATCCGAGACCACGGGCAATGAGCATGCGCTGCACCTCGGACGTCCCCTCACCGATCTCGAGAATCTTCGCGTCACGGTAGAAACGCGCGACCGGGAACTCTTCCATGAAACCGTTGCCACCGAACACCTGCGTCGCGGTGCGCGTTGCCACCACTGCCGCCTCGGTCGAGTACAGCTTCGCGATCGCCGCCGCGTGCTTGATCTCCTTCGCCGACCGACCTGCGTCCTTGAGCGCAGCCGCCTTATAGGTGAGCAGCCGGGCCGCCTCAACCGAGACGGCCAGGTCGGAGAGCTGGAACGCGAGGCCCTGCTTGGCGCCGATCGGGGTACCGAACGTCGTCCGTTGCTTCGCATAGCGCACCGAATGGTCCAGGCACGCCTGGGCAAGGCCGACTGCCAGGGCCGAGATCGCGATTCGGCCGTCATCCAGCACGGCAAGGAACTGCTTGAAACCGTGCCCGCGCTCGCCGAGCAGGTTCGCCTCGGGAACGCGGCAGTCGTCGAAGGTGAGGCCGTGGGTGTCCGAGATGTGCCAGCCGAGCTTGTCGTAGGCCGGCTCGACGATGAAGCCGGGCGTGCCGCTCGGGACGATGATCGCGGATATTTCGCTGTCGCCGGTCTTCGCGGTGACGGTCACCAGCGAGGTGATAGACGTGCCGGAGTTGGTGATGAACGCCTTCGCGCCGTTGATCACCCACGCACCGTTGTCGAGCGCGGCGCGGGTCTTGGTGGCACCCGCGTCCGACCCGGCTTCCGGCTCGGTCAGGCCGAAGCCGGCGATCGTGCGGCCGGCGGCCAGATCCGGGATCCATTGCTGCTTCTGCGCTTCGGTGCCGAACGTCAGGATCGGGTTGATGCCCAGCCCCATCCCGGCTTCCAGCGTGATGCCGATCGACTGGTCGACCCGTCCCAGCTCCTCGATCGCCACGCAGACGGACGTGAAGTCGCCACCGCTGCCGCCGTACTGCTCGGGCACCGCCAGTCCGAACAGCCCGAGCTCGCCCATCGCGCGCACCAGGTCGACCGGGAAGTGGTGCTCGCGGTCCCACTGCGCGACGTGCGGAGCGATCTCGCGTTCGGCGAAGTCGCGCACCACCTTGCGGAACGACTCGTGCTCCGCGCTGAGCTCGAACATCCACTCTCCTCAGACTGGTGGTTGACGTTTACGTCAACGTCAAGCAACGATAGTCGCGTGCCGACGCAAACGGAAGAGGGCCAGACCCAAAGCGATCGCACCTGGACGGTCCGCCAGCTCGCCGACGAGCTGGGCGTGACCACCCGCACGCTGCGCTTCTACGAGGCCGAAGGGCTGGTCAGCCCGCAACGCGACGGGACGAACCGGGTCTACACCCAGCGCGACCGCGCCCGGCTGCGGCTGATCCTGCGCGGCCGCCGCTTCGGTATGACGCTGCCCGAATGCCGCGAGATCGTCGACATGTACACCGGCGCCGCCTCGTCCGAACGCCGTCAGCTCGAGACGTTGCTGGGCCGGCTCGACGAGATCGCGGCCGACCTGCGCGCCCGGCAGGAGGACCTGCGCCGCACGTTGACCGAGGTGGCCGAGGTCGCCGACCAGTGCCGTAGCCGACTCACCGAGCTCAGCTGACCGACGACCAGACCCGGTCGACCATGGCGGCGACCTGGTCGGGATGTTCGGCGATCGTGCTGGTGCCATAGGCGTACACGGTCACCGTCAGCGAATCGGAGGAGCGCTGGCAGTAGTCGGTGTGCGTGGCGTCCGCCGGCGAGGTCTTTCCGGCCGGTGCCGGCTGGGTCGTCGAGATCGAGCAGAACGACGAGCCCTCTTGCTTGATCTCATGCGGCGGCTGCGCGAGTCCCAAGTACTTCGCATTGACATAGGCCACCACCGGAGCCGGCGTCGGTCCGCGAACGGCCCATGCCGACAAGGTCGTCTCCAGCTACTGGTCGGTGTAGGTCTGCACGGCGGCCCCGGCGCCGTGCTGCGCCTTCGAGAGGGCACTGGCCGTCCTCGCATCGCTGTTCCTCGCATTGGCGACGACCTTGGCCGCACGCGCGGACTTGTTGAGATTTGCGTCGGCGAAGCGGACGAAGGTCCCGAGCGTGTCCGGCAAAGCAATAGCTGCCGTGGACGTCCCGCGCGTCCCCGAGTCGTTGTTGCTCGGCAGCGCACCGGCGATCGCGAGGACTAGGCGATCACCGCGGCAAGGACGAACCCTGCGGCGGCGAGTAACAGCGGGCGGCGCGAGCCGGTGCCGGTTGCTGTCGGCGGTGCGTCCGGCGGTGGGTCATCGGGCGCTGGTCAGGTGCCATGGGATCTCCCTCCGAGTTGACGTGGATCATGGCAGCTATCCGATGCCCGGCGCGACAACGGCCACATGGCCTCGGCAGTCACCCGAACCGACGAGTAACCTCCGGCCCAGACAAGTCCGCGTCCGGTAGGAGGCTTCTGACGTGCAGAAGGTGTTGATCGCCAATCGTGGCGAGATCGCGGTCCGGGTGATCCGGGCCTGCCGCGATGCCGGTTACACCTCGGTCGCGATTTATGCCGATCCCGACCGCGATGCCTTGCACGTGCGGATGGCCGACGAGGCGTTCGCGCTCGGCGGGACGACACCGGGCGACTCGTACCTGGTCATCGAGAAGGTCATCGAGGCGTGCACGAAGTCCGGTGCCGACGCGGTGCATCCCGGCTACGGGTTCCTGTCCGAGAACGGCGACTTCGCGCAGGCGGTGCTCGACGCCGGATTGACCTGGATCGGTCCGTCCCCGCAATCGATCCGTGACCTCGGCGACAAGGTGACGGCGCGGCACATCGCCGAAGCTGCCGGCGCACCGCTGGTCGCGGGCACCAAGGATCCGGTGTCCGGCGCGGAGGAAGTCATCGCGTTCGCCGAGGAGCACGGGGTGCCGATCGCGATCAAGGCCGCCTTCGGCGGTGGCGGGCGCGGGCTCAAGATCGCCCGCGAGACAGGCGAGATCGCCGAGCTGTACGACTCAGCCGTGCGCGAGGCGGTTTCGGCGTTCGGACGCGGCGAATGCTTCGTCGAGCGCTACCTGGATCGCTCGCGGCACGTCGAAGCGCAGGTGCTCGCCGATCAGCACGGCAACGTGATCGTCGTCGGCACCCGCGACTGCTCGCTGCAGCGGCGCAACCAGAAACTCGTCGAGGAGGCACCGGCGCCGTTCCTCACCGACGACCAACGAAAGCGCATTCACGAATCGGCGAAGGCGATCTGCCGCGAGGCGAGCTATCACGGCGCCGGCACCGTCGAGTACCTCGTCGGCGCCGACGGCGAGATCAGCTTCCTCGAGGTGAACACCCGCCTGCAGGTCGAGCATCCGGTCACCGAAGAGACGAGCGGCATCGACCTCGTCCGCGAGCAGTTCCGCATTGCCGAGGGCGAGAAGCTGCGCTTCGATGCCGACCCCGCCCCGCGCGGGCACGCGTTCGAGTTCCGCATCAATGGCGAGGATCCCGGACGCAACTTCCTGCCCGCGCCGGGCACCGTCACCAGCTATCGCGAACCGGCCGGGCCGGGTGTGCGTGTCGACTCGGGCATCGAACCGAAC
>DASRSG010000169.1:0-2571 GCA_035656595.1 Jatrophihabitantaceae bacterium
GCGCAGTTCCTCGAACCGCTCACCCGTTGCGGTGGCCAGCAGCTGCCCACGTAGGCTCGTCCCATGCCGTTGACCGAAGTACGCAAGGCCGAGCTCGCCGACAAGATTGCTGCTGGCGAACGGCTCACCCGGCCGGACGGTGAGGATCTCTACGCCTCCGACGACCTGGCCTGGCTCGGCGGCCTCGCGCACGGCGTCCGGACGGCGAGGAACGGCGATGCGGTCTTCTTCAACGTCAACCGGCACCTGAATCTGACCAACGTCTGCAGCGCGTCCTGCGCGTACTGCAGCTTCGAGCGCAAGCCCGGCCAGAAGGACGCGTACACGATGCGCGTCGAGGAAGCGGTCGAGAAGGCGCTTGCAATGAAGGACGACGGGCTGACCGAACTGCACATCGTCAACGGCCTGCACCCGACGCTGCCCTGGAAGTACTACCCCCGCGTGCTGCGCGAGTTGAAGGCGGCTCTGCCGCAGGTTGCACTCAAGGCATTTACCGCGACCGAGGTGCACTGGTTCGAAGAGATCTCGGGCCTGTCGGCCGACGAGATCCTCGACGAACTCATCGATGCCGGACTCGAGTCGCTCACCGGCGGCGGAGCAGAGATCTTCGACTGGGACGTGCGCAAGCAAATCGTCGACCACAACACGCACTGGGAAGACTGGTCGCGCATTCACCGCCTCGCGCACCACAAAGGGCTGCGCACGCCGGCGACGATGCTGTACGGGCACATCGAGGAGCCACGGCACCGGGTCGACCACGTCATGCGATTGCGCGAGCTGCAGGACGAGACCGGCGGGTTCCAGGTGTTCATCCCGCTGCGCTTCCACAACGACAACAACCGGCTCTCGCACCTGCCGATGGCCCAACCCGCCGACGTGCTCAAGACGTTCGCCGTGTCGCGCCTGATGCTCGACAACTTCCCGCACGTCAAGGTGTTCTGGGTGATGCACGGGCTGTCGACCTCGCAGCTCGCGCTCAACTACGGCGCCGACGACATGGACGGCTCGGTGGTCGAGTACAAGATCACCCACGACGCCGACGGGTTCGGCACACCGGACAAGCTCACCCGGGACGATCTGCTCACGCTGATCCGCGATGCCGGATTCACCCCCACTGAGCGCAACACGCGCTATGAGGTGATCCGCGAATACGACGGCCCGGTGCCGCTCGCGCAGCGCCGCGCGGAGCCGCAGCACATCTGGGCGTAGGTACCCTCGAAGCCGTGACCGACGAGCAAGCCGCCACCGGCGAACCGACCCCCGAGGGGCCGAGCTTCCGCAACTGGATGGGCTCGCTGTGGGGTTACACCATCCTTCGGTTCGCGCTGTTCTTCGCGCTCTGGGGCCTGATGCTCCTGGTCGGCATCGGCGGCCTCCTCGCCGCCGCGATCGCGCTCGTCCTGTCGGTGCCGCTCTCGCTGGTGCTGCTGTCCGGTCCGCGCAACCGGGTCGCCCGGCACCTCGAGCAGCGGGTGGACGCCCATCGTGCGTCGCGGGCCGAGCTGGACGCCCGGCTCGACCCCGATCACCGCGACGAGTGAGCGGCTAGGCAGACACCACCAGCGTGGCGATCTCGTCGACTACCTGACGTGAACCGGCGATGTGCCAGCGATGGCCGTGCGCCTCGACCACCTCGGCCGCACCGCTCACCGCGCGGATCAGCGCGCTGCCCGGAAGCCAGTCCCACGGCAGCGACTCGAGCTGTAGCCAACCGCCGAGCCGGCCCGCCGCCACCGCGGCCAACTCGATCGACCCCGAACCCAGCATGCGCAGGGTCGCCGCACCCTGCACGGCGCGCAGCAGCGGGATGCGCACGCTGTCGTCGGGCAGCGTCGTCGGGTGCAGGTAGCTCGCGATCGACACCTGCGCGAGCGGTCGATCGGGCAACGAGGGCAGCGCAGTGCCATTGAGCGTGGTCGGGTGCTCACGTCCGCCGAGCCACAGTTCGTCCACCGTCGGCTGGTAGATCGCCCCGAGCAACGCGCCGCGCGCGTCGGCGAGGGCCAGCGCCGAACACCACTCGGGCAGCCCGGACAGGAAGTTGTACGTGCCGTCGACCGGGTCGAGATACCAGGTGCGCTCGCCGGCGACGGACGTTCCCTCTTCGCCCACCACGCCATCGTCGGGACGATCGGTGCGCAACCGTGCTGCGACGAGTTCCTCAGCCGCGTGATCGGCGGCCGACACGACGTCCGACACTGACGTCTTGTGCTGGGTGCTCAGGCCGTCGCGCAACATCCGGGCGGCGAGCTGTCCGGCGTCGCGCACGAGCGCGGCGGCGAGGGCGAGGTCGTCCACCCTCGCGACGCTACTCAGTCGAGTGCTGCTCGTAGTAATCGGCGAACTGCTTGCGCACGACGTTCTTCTGGATCTTTCCCGTCGACGTCTTGGGCAACTCGTCCACCATGATCACTGCTTTCGGAGCCTTGAAACCAGCGAGCCGGCCTTTCATGCTCGAGAGGATCCTGTCCGCGTCCGGAGTCGTGCCCGGCTTGGGCACGATGACAGTGGTGATCGCCTCGATCCAGTGCGGGTGCGGCAAGCCGATCACCGCTGCTTCGGCGATATCGT